>NZ_LT838272.1:300000-387500 GCF_900176005.1 Thermanaeromonas toyohensis ToBE
ATTCTGGACGTTTACCGGTAATTTTAGAAGCAATAGCTATATTAAAAAAAGCATATCGTGATATACCAATAATAGGAAATATCATCGGCCCCTTTAGCTTGGTTACTTCTGTCTTTGATCCTTTGTTAATCTTTCGCATGGTATATAAAAATTCTAGAGAGCTTTTAGAGGTTCTAGATTATATAACTACATTTTTGCTTAATTTTGCTTGTACACAGGTACGAAAAGGAGCAGATATCATTACTATTGCTGATCCTGCTGCTACTGGAGAGATTCTTGGGCTAAAGAATTTTGAGGTGTTTGTAAAACCGTTTCTTAGGAAAATAATCCAGAGTTTAACAGACCTTAGGGTACCAGTTATTTTGCACATTTGTGGTGATGCAAGAAGATTAATACGAGAATTAGTTCATCTTCAGGCTTCAGTTTTAAGCTTTGATGCTTCTGTGAATTTAAGAATGATAAAGGCAACCTATCCCGAACAAGTAATTATGGGAAACGTTTCTACCCTATTATTGCACCGGGGTAGTCGTGAAGGTATAAGAAAAGTTGTAAAGCATTTATTGCGCGCCAACGTAGATATAATTTCACCCGCCTGCGGTATAAGTTTGAGGACGCCGGTCGAAAACCTACGTGTTTTGACTGAAAGCATCAAGTATCACAGACGGATCACAACCAGCTAAAAAAGGTGTTGACAGGTTCGCTACAGCGTGATAAACTGTAGGCAAGAGAAAAACGTTTTCCTCAGGAGTGAAGTATGGTTACTATAAAAGATGTAGCTCGGCGAGCTGGAGTTTCCGTAACCACAGTATCACGCGTCTTAAACAACACCCCTCACCCTGTAAGCCCAGAGACGAGGCAGAAGGTATTGGAGGCAGTAGCCGAGCTAGGGTTCTGCCCTAATGCTGCGGCACGTAGCCTTCAACTCCATGAGACGAGAACCATAGGGCTTATGTTACCTGATGTAGCCAACCCTTACTATTCGGGTATCGTACGCGGTATCGAGGATGTGGCCCACGAGGAGGGTTATACCATCGTCCTCTGCAATACAGATCGTTCCCGGGAGCGAACCCTTAAGTACCTCCGTGTATTGCGAGAAAAAAGGGTAGATGGTGTAATCTTTATGGGTGGGGGTATAGCAGAAGATGCTAAGGAGGACCGTTTTTTCCAGCAAGAAGATATTCCTACGGTAGTCATAGGTCGCCATTCCGGGGCCTTCCCTTCTGTGCAGATCGATAATGCCGAAGCAGCCCGGCAAGCGGTGATGCATTTGCTTACCCGGGGATATCGATATATCGGTTGTATTGCTGGCCCTTCTTCTTCCACCACTGTCCAGGATCGCTTGGCTGGATACCGCCGAGCCTTAGTGGAAAACGGGCTGGAGTATGAACCTTCGTGGGTAGTCCACGCCGACTTTACCCCTGCCGGGGGGTACCGGGCAGCCCAGGAGCTTTTAGAACGTCAACCTCGACCGACAGCCCTTTTAGTGCATAACGATCTTATGGCTGTAGGGGCTATAAAGGCTCTAGCTGATAGAGGATTGGTAATACCCCGGGATGTGGCTGTAATAGGTTTCGACGATATCCCTTTGGCGTCTTATGTTACACCTGGGTTAACCACAGTTAGGATACCCGTATATGAGCTGGGCGCTACTGCCATGCGCCTTTTGCGGGACTTACTGGTTGGTCAACCTGTCCCTGAGGTAACTATACTACCTGTAGACTTAGTGGTGAGAGGATCTACCTAAAAAAATTTACCTGCTTAAGCAACCCAATATTGATTGTGCTTATTAGCTTCGAATATGGGGAGCCGCGGCTATTCCCTTATAAACCAAATAATTTTTGGAGGTTTTAGGAGATGGCTAAGAGATACAATTTACTAGAATGTTCTTATGTTGAAGCCCAAGAATGGTTTAAAGAGACAGATGTAGTTTTAGTACCTGTGGGCAGTTGTGAAAAACACGGTGCTCATGTACCTCTAGGTACAGACAGTTTTACTACCATTTCTGTAACTGAACGGGCGGCTAAGCTAGCTAATGTTCCCTATACACCTCTTCTACCCTTCGGATATTCCCCCCATCATATGGGCGAGGTAGGGGAAGGCTGCGGTACCATAACTTTGGCTGCAGAGACCTTCCGCCGCGTCCTCTACGATATCGCCCGCAGCCTTATATATCACGGTGCTAATAAAATTATCTATGTTTCTCACCATGGTTCTAACACCAAGCCCATAGATGAACTCTTACGTAGGATCCGGTACCAGACGGGAGCTTTTGTGGCTTGGTATAAGACACCGACAGAGAGGGAGTGTGAAGTAGTTAAAGGGATAATTGAGGGCCCACCCGAGGAGACGCCTGGTTGGCATGCGGGAGAGATGGAAACGTCCCAAGTATTGGCTTATGATGAGAGCCTGGTAGATATGAGCCGGGCGGTTCGGGATACTGCCCACGCTCCTCGCTGGATGGGGCCGGAGTTTTCCAAAATAGATGGTACAGCTACGGTAAAATTCCGGGGTTCGGAAAACATTATTGTACCTATGGAGCATCATGAGTATTGTGACACTGCCACTATCGGTAATCCCTTCCGGGGAAGCAAAGAGAAAGGTTTAAAGCTCTTTGAAAAAGAAGCGGAACACCTAGCGGCCTTTATCAATGAGGTAAAGAAGTTCCCCTTCCAGGTTAGGAACCGCGATTTTCCTGAAAGGGCGTAAGTCCCCAAATGTTACTTCCCCGGGCGCAAGCTGGCTGTTTGCCAGATGCGTCCGGGGGAGAAACCTCCTATAGGGAGAAGGTGCGAGGAAATTGTCTTGGCCGGCTAAACTTAAGGAGCTAAAAGATGAGCTTATAGAGGTAACGCGAAAGCTTTACGATAGGGGCCTTTCTTCAGGTACTAGCGGTAACACCAGTGCAAGGCTTCCCGGGATGCCAGATAAGGTATTGATTAAAGCTAGCGGGCGTTCCTTTGGTGAGGTAGGAGAAAAGGACTTCCTAGTAGTAAATTTAGATGGAGAGGTACTGGAAGGGGAAGGAAAACCTTCTAAAGAGATAAGGTTTCATCTGGGAATTTACCGGGTGCGGCCAGAAGTTAATGCTGTAATCCATGGTCATTCCCCGTATGCTACAGCTTATGTCACGGCTTTCGGTGGGCTACCGGTAGTCACGGCGGCAGCTGAGATGGGTCTGCGGCGGGTGGCTGTGGTAGATTTTGCACCACCTGGTTCGGAAGAGTTGGCGCACCTTGTCATAGAAACCTTCCGGGATCCGGAAGTTAAGGCGGCAGTTCTGACCCGACATGGTTTTGTGACGGTGGGAGAGAATATCCGGAAGGCTTATTACCTGGCAGATGTGTTGGAAGACAATGCTAAGGTAGCCTGCCTTCTCCAGAGTTTGAAGGGCTTGGCGGCTGGGGACTTTTAAAAGCTTTACTGTAAACAAAGGTGAACTTCAGGCAATTGAGGGGGCGTTTTAAGTTGGAGGGCTCTATTTACCGTTACATGAAGGTGGGCATTGTCCATTTTAAAGCTTTCCCAGAGACGGTGCAGGGGACCGGGCCTATCTTAGAGACTTTGCGCCGGATAGCGGAAGACGATTTCTTTACTGCCGTAGAGGTAGGTTGGATACGGGACGTGAAGGTGCGGCTGGAGGCTGCTCACATGCTAAAGGTATCCCACTTGGAGGTATGTTATGCCACCCAGCCGGCCATGTTTAGCCAAAAACTAAACCTTAACTCCCTGGATCCTCAGGAGAGGAAAAAGGCTATCAAGCAGGTCTTCAATTGCCTTAAGGAAGCCCTTGACCTAGGAGCTACGGCGGTGCGGATACCTGCAGGCAAGGATCCTGGGCCAGAGAAGCGGGAGGAAGCCAAAAAGCTTTTAGTAGATTCCTTGGCCCAGATCTGCGAGTATGCCCGGGAGATGGGTGATCCTTTTATTACCTTGAAAATCTTCGACCGGGATATCGACAAAGAATCCTTAATAGGGCCCTTCCGGGATGCCCTGGATATAGCCCGGCAGCTTAAGCCCCAATATCCTAAGTTCGGACTTCTAGCTGATCTTTCGCATTTTCCTCTACTTAAGGAAAAGCCAGAAGAAGCTTTGCCGCTGGTGAAAGATTATCTTTTAGCCTTCCATATCGGCAACTGTGTAATGAAGGATCGTCGTCATCCCTTATATGGCGATTTGCAGCCTCGTTTTGGTGTAGAGGATGGTGAAATAGATGTAGCTGAAGTAGCAGCCTACTTCCGGCTGCTGGTGGATATGGGATTAGTAGGTCCGGAGAAGAGGCCGGTTTTGAGCGCTGAGGTGCGTCCACTGTTGCCAGGGGAGACCTCAGAGCTTATCTTAGCTAATGCCAAGCGCGTAATCAGGGAAGCCTGGGCCCTGGCCTGAGGCTAGGTAACCTTGTTTGTGTAGCGGCCAAAATTTTTGCTCAACACAATGATTAGCAGCTTTTTCGGGAGGAACTTCCTGTGCCCCTTCCAGCTATAGCTATAATTGCTACAGTAGACACTAAGGAAGCAGAGACTCGCTTTTTACAAGAATTTGTTAGGTCCCATGGGTTTGCTGCCCCGGTATTGGATGTTAGCACCTATGCTCCCCATGGCTTCCAGGCAGACTACCCCCGGGAAGTTATAAGTCGGCTGGCCGGGGTGGAGTTCAGCGAGCTTAAAAGTTTGCGACGGGATGCCATGATGGAGACCATGGGCCGGGGAGCGGCCAAGGTACTGCAAGAACTTTATGAACGGGGTGAACTAAAGGGAGTATTAGGTATCGGGGGTAACCAGGGGACGGCTATAGCTTCCATAGCTATGCGTTCTCTACCCTTCGGGGTTCCCAAGGTTATTGTTTCTACCGTGGCTTCGGGGAATGTAAGACCCTATGTTCAGTATAAAGACATAATGATGCTTTTTTCAGTAGCTGACCTCCTAGGGGGGCCTAACACGGTAAGCCGTTCTATCTTGACTAATGCTGCGGCAGCTGTGATAGGTATGGCGCAGCATGGGTCAGGCCTTAAACGGGGGAACAGGCCGGTTATCGCGGTTACCGCCTTTGGTAACACTAATGCAGCAGTTACCCGGGCCAGGGAATGGCTAGAGAATAAAGGATATGAAGTTATTGCCTTTCACGCTTCTGGAGCCTGTGGTTCAGCCATGGAGGAACTTATTGAGGAGGGCTGGATAGAGGGAGTATTGGATCTTACTCCCCATGAACTAGTGGGGGAGATCTTCGGGGATGACATCTATGCTCCCTTACGTCCCCGGTTGGAGGCGGCGGGGAAAAGAGGGATTCCCCAGGTGGTGGTACCAGGTGGGTTGGATTATTTCTGCTTCGGTCCTCCAGATACTATTCCCCCCCGCTACCGGGGAAGGCCCACCCACTATCATAATCCCTATAATACCAATGTAAGGGCTACTGCCGATGAACTAGCGAAGGTAGGCCAGGTGCTGGCGGAAAAGCTAAATGCTTCCTGCGGCCCGGTGGTGGTACTCATCCCTTTACATGGTTGGTCTGAAAATGGCCGGGAGGGAGGGCCATTACACGATCCTAAAGCTGATAAAGCTTTGGTAGAGGCCCTGGAGGTACATTTGAAGCCGGAAATACGCTTAATTAAGGTGGAAGCCCATATCAATGATGCTACCTTTGCTGAGCTGGCCGCTAGCACCTTACATGAGATGATAAGGATAAAGATGGGAGCTGGAAATTCTTAGGATAAAAGTTGGAATTTTTAAGAAGAAAGGGGTCAAGAAAATTATGGAATTTACTATTCCCGAAAAAATGAAGGCCTTAGTCTTATTTGGACCTAACGATGTCCGGCTAGTAGAGAAGCCTGTCCCTAAACCTGGACCGGGGGAGGTTCTAGTAAGGGTAGCGGCATGTGGTATTTGCGGAACCGATGTCAAAATTATTACTAAAGGTATGCCTAAGATGCCCCCCTATGGAGAATTTACCTTCGGCCATGAGTGGGCCGGCACAGTGGTAGCTGTAGGGGAGACAGTGGACGAATTTAAAGTGGGCGACCGGGTGGCCATCGAAGCCCATAAGGGTTGCGGACGTTGCGAAAATTGCATTGATGGAAAGTATACCGCTTGCTTGAACTACGGCCGGCTGGATAAGGGTCATCGGGCTGCCGGGATGACGGTAGATGGGGGGTTTGCTGAATACGCTGTCCACCATGTAAATTCTGTATATAAGATCCCCGATAACATTTCCTTTAACGAAGCGACTTATGTGACTACAGCGGGCTGCGCCCTCTACGCCATAGATAAAAGCGGAGGCTATATTGCGGGAGATACGATAGTAGTCATCGGCCCCGGTCCCATCGGGCTTTCCGTAGTCCAGTGCGCTAAAGCTTTAGGAGCAGAAAAGATAATCCTGGTCGGCACGCGCGAGGATCGCTTAAATAAGGGCCGCCTGTTGGGAGCCACCTATACCATTAACGTGCGGGAGGAACCCGCACCCTTAGACAAGATTTTAGCCTTGACTAATGGTAAGGGTGCAGAAAGAGTCTTTGAATGTGCGGGAACCTCCGACAGTTTCGAGCTAGCTATTAAGTCAGCTAAGAAGGGCGGAGTGGTAGTACTGGTATCTTTCTATAAAGAGCCAGTCACCGCCAATTTAGACTATGTGGTCCTTAACCAGATAAGCCTTCTTACCGTACGTGGCGAGGGTAATCGTAATTGCCAGCGGGCTCTCTCCCTTATGGCCCAGGGGAAAATTGATGCTAAGCCTATTATGACCCATGCTTTCCCCCTGGAGGAGTTCCATACAGCTCTGGATTACTTTGTAAACCGTAAAGACGGGGCTATGAAGGTGGTGGTGAATCCTTAAAAAAACCATTTTGAGATTTTGAACTTATGATTATTTTAAGAAGGAGGTCTGGATGCAAATTATGGTTAAAAGAATTTTAGGTATAATAATGGCCAGTATGCTACTAGCGGGCTTAAGTTTTATAGTAGGAGGTTGTGGGGGGAAACAGGGTTCCCCTGGCGGGCAGGCTAAGGAACAAAAAATAGAGTTCCCTACTAAACCCATTGAAATGACTGTTCTTTTTGGACCGGGCAGTGGAGCTGATCTTTTGGCTCGTAAAGTGGCAGAGCTGGCTGGTAAAGAGCTAGGACAGCCTATTGCTGTAGTTAACCGGACTGGTGCTGGTGGGGCTGTAGGATATAGCTATGTAAAGGAACAGAAACCGGATGGTTATTCAATTGTGTGGAATTCTAACTCTATTAATACTGCCTATCATGCTGGTAACATGAATTTCAACTATACCGCCTTCAGCGGGGTGGCCGAACTCACTACCGAACCCGTGAGTCTCGCTGTTAAAGCCGATGCACCTTGGAAGGATATAAACGAATTTATAGAGTATGCCAAGAAAAATCCTGGCAAAATTAGGATTGGTAATTCAGGTAAAGGTAGCTTCACCCACTTGGTAGCTGTAGCGTTAGAAAATAAGACAGGTGCTAAATTTACTCATGTACCCTTTGGACAGGGTTTAGCTGTATCTAGCCTATTAGGAGGTCAGATTGAGGCTAGCTCCCAGTTACCGGCAGAGATTATGTCTCAAGTAAAGGCCGGTCAGGTAAGGATTTTGGCTATTACAGGAGAAGAAAGGCTTAAGATTTTACCTGATGTACCAACGTTCAAAGAAAAAGGCATCCCCCTTACCCTTTCCCTGTGGCGTGGTATTGCAGTACCTGCTGGTACACCCGAACCGGTAATCAAGAAACTGGAGGAAGCCTTTAAGAAAGTAGCCGAGAACCCTGAGTTCAAGAAATTTGCCGAAGAAATGGGCGCTAATATCGAATTTCGCGGGGCTAAAGAGTTTGACCGGTTTATTGCCGAGCAGGATAAGGAACTGGCGGCATTGATGGAGCAGATCGGCATGAAGAAGCAGTAGTATTTTTTGAATGATAATTGGGGGACACCTTACTTAAGGGTGTCCCCCTCAAGATAACTTGGGGGAGTTGATAGATTGGGTAAGGGAGTAGCGAGCAGCCTAGTAATAGCAGGTATTGGAATATTCTTTCTGATATATTCTTTTCAATACGATTTAGGGACCCTAGATTCCCCGGGAGAGGCCGTTTTCCCCTTGCTTGTAGCCATAGCGGTTGTAGCGATGGCAGGCTGGTTATTGTTGGCTAATATATTAACTTATAGAGTCCAAAGGCAAGGTGGAGAAAGAAATAGTAAAGGTATTAATTGGGGTAGCGAACGAAAAATAGTGGCCCTTGTGGTGTTAAATATTCTTGTGCTTTGGGGTATGGAATTTTTAGGTTTTTTTACTAGTAGCTTTATTTTAGTCTGCCTATGCTGCAAATTATTGGGGGTTAGAGAATGGAGTAAAGCTATAGGAATAGCGTTGGGCGCTGTTTTAGGAGCTTACCTAATTTTTGCCTTCTGGCTACAGGTTTCGTTTCCTAGAGGTCTTTTCATCTAAGGAGGTCCTGTTTAATTATGTCCCTTCTTTCTGCCTTAGAAATAGCCCTTACTCCTTATAACCTCTTTGCTTGCTTTATAGGAGTAGTAGTAGGAACATTGACAGGAGTTTTACCGGGCTTGGGCCCTGCTGCAGCTATGGCTCTGCTTTTACCTTTAACTGTAAAGATGGGACCTACAGCAGGTTTGATCATGCTAGCAGGAATCTATTATGGGGCTATGTACGGTGGTTCCACTACCTCTATTCTGGTCAATGTACCAGGAGAGCCGGCCAGTGTAGTTACTTGTATAGAAGGCTACAAGATGGCTAGAAAAGGAAGGGCCGGTGCAGCCTTAGCTGTCAGTGCTATAGGTTCCTTTATAGCTGGAACCCTGGGGATAATCTTATTGCAGCTCTTCGCTCCCCCTCTGGCTAAAGCAGCCCTAGCCTTTGGGCCGGCTGAATTTTTTGCCTTAACTGTAGTAGGTATTATTTTGCTTTCCAATCTTTCAGGCAAAGGTGGTATAAAAGCATTCTTGATGATAGCCTTGGGACTTTTGCTTTCTACTGTGGGACTGGATCCCTTGGGCGGGGTGAACAGGTTTACCTTTAACCAGGCTTTGGCAGGTACTGGCTTAAGTTTTATTGCCCTAGCTGCGGGTTTATTTGGAGTGGGCGAAATTTTATGGTTAGCCAGCCAGCCAGAAGAAAAGACGGAACTTGTCACTAAGGTACGCTTACGAGATCTTTATCCTACTAGGGAGGAAATAAAGAGGTCTCTACCTCCTATACTTCGAGGGAGTTTCCTTGGATTTTTAATCGGCCTTATTCCAGGCCCAAGTGCGACCATTGCCTCTTTTGCTTCTTATAGCTTAGAAAAAAGCATTTCTAAGCATAAAGAGGAGTTCGGTAACGGGGCCATCGAAGGCGTGGCTGGCCCGGAATCGGCTAACAATGCTGCCTGCGCGGGAGCCATGGTACCTTTGCTTTCCCTTGGAATACCTTTTTCCCCTGCCATTGCTGTTCTTTTAAGTGGTATGCTCTTGGTGGGAGTTACACCTGGCCCCCTTTTCTTGCGTGATCATCCCACCGCTTTCTGGGGAGTAATTGGCAGCATGTATATTGGTAATATAATGTTGTTAATTTTAAACTTACCACTGGTAGGAATATGGGCCAGCATCACTCGTATTCCTTCCAAATACTTGATGCCTATCGTGTTACTATTCTGCATTGTGGGGGCCTATGCTGACAACAACAATATATTTGATGTATGGGTAATGCTTGGGGCTGGAGTAGTGGGATATTTGATGCGGAAATATGAATACGATCCTGCTCCCCTCCTCATCGGCTTGGTAATGGGGCCCATAATGGAGCGTTCTTTGCGCCAGGCCTTAATTATGGGCCGGGGAAATCCCATGATCTTTGTGTCCTCACCCCTTTCCCTCGTTATGTATGGGATAGCTTTGGCTATCGTTATTTTCATGCTAGTTAAAAAGCCCAGGGTTATAAGTGCAGATTGATATAGTGAGCTTGATGGGGAGGCAGGATACTTTGCAGGGAAAATCAGGCCTTTGGCTTTACGCCCTCCAGTGGGTTGTTTTTCACCTAGGAGTCATTATTTCAGTTCCCGTCATCGCGGGGAGCGCCCTGGGAATGAGTGCTTGGGAAATAGCTAGATTAAGTCAAATAACCTTTTTTCTAACCGGCTTGGCTAGTTTAATTCAGGTCAAGTTTGGCCACGGAGTATTGTTAGTGGAAGGGCCGGCAGCTCCTTGGTGGGCTGCCTATATACTTTTGGCTAGTATGGCGGCCGGGACGGGTAAGTCTCTGGTACAGGTCCGGACTAACATCGAAGGGGCCATGATCGTTGTGGGGGTTATTCTGGCTATAATGGCATGGGCCAGGCTAATCACCAGGTGGCGGTCCCTTTTTACACCACGCATTACAGGAGTACTCCTTACAGTATTAGGATTACAGATTGGGGGCGTAGGGGTTAAAGGTATTATTAGTGGGGGAATAAAGCTTTTTGGTATTGGCCTCTTGGTTCTGATAATGGTGGTTTATCTCACCCTGAACGGTAGAGGGATGTTAAAGCAAGGGGCCATTGTAGTAGGTGTTGCCTTTGGGTGGGTATTGAGCTTAGTAACCGGCTCCTCATCCTTCCCCAGGATAAAAGATGTGGGCTTGATTTCGTTGCCCTCTCTTTTCCCTTGGGGTAGGCCTACCTTTGATTTTGGAACCCTATTTTCCTTAAGTTTACTGGGTATATTGCTGATACCTAATGTAATAGGTAGTATTTCAGCCTGGGAAGCCGCTACAGGCGATAGATTGTCCGCCAATAAATATGACAGGGGGCTAGCAGCCAGTGGGGTGGTTAATATAATGAGCGGACTCGGGGGCGGAGTGGGAACTATTCCCTTTGCTATTTCTGCTGGACTTATTTCCGTTACGGGGAACGCATCTTCCCCACCTTTTATACTGGCCTGCCTAATGTTTATTGCTATGGGATTATTTCCCCCTTTAGGGAGGCTTATTGGGAGCATTCCCCAACCGGTAGTTGCTGCAGTATTGCTGGTATCAGGCAGTTCCCTAGCGGTGATTGGGCTAAAGGATATGTTACGGGAGGAAATTGCCATAAGGGAAAGCTATATAATAGGCTTAAGCCTCCTTTTAGGGATAGGAGTAATGCTTTTACCTTCGTCATATTGGGCAAAGGTGCCTGCTTGGGCCGCAGGGGCTTTGAGCAATGGTGTCATTGTGGGGACGTTAACCAGTATCTTGCTAGAACACGTAATCCTTAGGAGAAAACGCCAGCACCAATTAACCCAGAAGAAAGGTTAGGCTAGTAGATCTAATAGATCCCTAGCATTGGCGAGGGCATATCCTTGGGCGTCATTATTAAAGTAAGCATAGACGTCCAGGTTCTGTTCTAGCCAATGCTTTATTTTTTTAGCCCATTCCTTCAGCTCTTCTCGGGTGTAAGAGGAAGCGTACAGCTTCTGGCTTCCGTGGAAGCGTATGTATACAAAGCTTGCTGTAATTTCCTCAACCTTAGGCCAGCGAGGGCTGTCCGCCAGACAGAGGGCACACCCCGCTAAAGATAAAAGGGAGTAAACTTGAGGAGAGAACCAGGTTGCATGGCGGAATTCAAAGGAGTGACGTACTTGACTAGCCAGGGGGTGAGCTTGAAGGGCGGCGATAAAATCCGCTAGTAGCTTTGTGTCTGCTTTAAGGCCAGGAGGTAACTGCCACAAGATGATCCCTAGTTTATGCTGCAAGTGGGATACATGATGAAAGAATTTTTCAAGCTCAGTTTCCGTTTCTTTAAGGCGCTTGTAATGGGTTATCTGGCGGTGGCCCTTTAAAGCGAAGGTAAAATCTTCTGGAGTTTGTTCGTACCAGTTACCAAAGGTGGTGGGCCGGGGTAGGCGGTAAAAAGTTACGTTGAGCTCAACAGTAGGAAAATAGGAGGCATAAAATTTAAGCCAATCTTTGCTTGGCAGTTCTAGAGGATAAAACCGGCCCCGCCAATGGGGATAGTTAAATCCGCTGGTTCCAAGGAAAAGCTTGGCCACCCTGGAATCCTCCCTCTAACTTTAAAAGCGAGAATAGCTTACCATGGTAAGCCAACCCATGAATTATGAGAGGTTTATTCTACATGTTTAATTCTATTTCCTCTAAAAATATAACATCTCCGTATAAGTACTCGTACTCCCAGGGAATACTCCAAAGAGGCGTTGCGCTTTGGCAAAGCTTGCCTTATCTTGGCGAAGGAGTATAATTAACTTAGCAGGGGGTGACCGCCAGTGCCTTTACGGGTGGGTATCCCACGGGGATTGTCGTATTATTATCTTTTTCCTTTTATGCAGGGTTTCCTGGAAGCCTTGGGGGTAAGAATAGTAGTATCTCCTCCTAGCGACGGGCGGACCTTAGCCGATATGGTTTGCTGCCCTACAGATGAACCCTGTGTATCGGTAAAGCTCTATTTTGCCCATGCTAAGAGGCTCTTGGAAAAAGGAGTAGATTACCTGTTTGTCCCCGTTCTTTCTAGTGTAGATAAGGACAACTATTGTTGCCCCAAACTTATTGGGATAGCAGACATGCTAAAGAATGGGCTTGGTCTAAAGAGGAACCAGATTTTAACCCCTGAGTGGAACGAGAGGGAAAAACCTGGGTTTTGGGAAGAAAGCCTCAAAGAAGTGGCGGCTTGTTTAGGGGCAAGTATAGAGAAGGCGGAGGAAGCTATAAGGGCGGGAAAAGAAAGGCAAGCTTTCTTTGAAAGGTTAACCCGCCAGGGTCTCACTGTGGTAGAGGCTTACGCACAAATAACGGGTCAGGGTGGGGGGCCACGGCGCCGTTTTGACCCTGCGGCCGAGTATGATCCTTCCCAGGTTATAGGAGTATTAGGTCACCCCTATGTCCTTTATGATATAGTGGGACATAACCTAGTTGACCGGTTGCGCGAGTATGGGCGAGTTTGGACAGCCGAGATGGTCCCGCAAGAAGAGATCTCAAAGGAAGTGGGGACCCTTTTTGAAGGGAACAGGATGTGGGCCTTTGAGGCCCGGCTGTTAGGGGCAGGGTTTTACTTGTTACGGCGGGGTTTGGTAAATAAACTTATCCTAATGGAAGCCTTTTCTTGTGGCCCTGCCTCTGTACTGGAAGCCTTTCTAGAAGCTGAGGCTGAAGCTAGAGGTATACCTTTTTTGCGTCTTACAGTGGACGAGCATACTGGAGAAGCCGGCTTCGTTACCCGGTTGGAAGCTTTCCTGGACACCAGCGCCGGAGAGCCCTGGATGTCTCCTTTAGGATCACAAGCATCTCCTGGAGCAAGGTCAGATTCTTTAGTGTTGAATGGCGAGCTAGCTAAGGTTAGCGAGAGCCAGCGGTTACCAGTTTCGCACATCCCTGCCTTAAGGAGGGAAGAACTTAAGGTAGGGGCCCCGGGGATGGGGCTTTTGGATATCGCCTTGGAATCTGCCTTGGCTGAGTGCGGGGTTGAGATGATACCTACACCTCCCATAAGTAAAACCATTGTGGAGCTAGGGAAGGAACTGGCTCCTGAGTTTATCTGTTATCCCTTGGTTACCACCCTAGGCCAGATGCGAGCTGTTTTGGAAAAAGGCGCTAATACCATTATCATGGTGGGTGGTAAGGGAAGATGTCGCCTTGGTTGGTATGCCCAGCTCCAGGAACTCCTCCTTAAGAGTAAAGGATACGACTTCCGGTTAGTGATTATAGATTCCCCGGTACCTTTAAAAACCCGTTGGAAAACCTTCCGCCAGGCTTTGCGGGAAGCTACAGGTAACGCACCTTTATGGAAGATAGCGAAAGGCTTATACTTAGGTTATCATAAGATGGCTGCCTTGGACCGGGGTGAGGCTTGGGTCCGGCGGAAAAGGGCTTATGAAAAAATTAGAGGGGCAGCCGATAGGGTATGGAGGAGATTTGTACGGCAGATCAAGGAGGCGGGTTATGTTGGGCAGGTTAAAAGGGCAGAAAAAGAATTGTGGGAGGAGTTGCAAGCTATACCGGAAGAAGAGATTATCCCTTTGCGGGTAAAGATTATAGGGGAGATTTATACAGTTTTAGAGAGTTTTGTTAATCAAGAAATCGAGCGTTTCTTAGCTTCGCGAGCCGACTTAAGGGTAGAAGTAGTACGTAATTTGACGGCTACCCAATGGTTTGATCTCCATGTACTAAATAAGCAGGAAGCTCGTCAACACCACCAGCGGGTCATATCTGCTGCTAGGCCTTATTTAAGCGTTCCTGTAGGAGGTCATGGCCAAGAAAGCGTAGGCGAGCTAGTGCTGGCTAAAGAGGAAGGCTTTGATGGAGTGATACATCTTTTGCCTTTTACCTGTATGCCCGAAACAGTAGCCCAGAATATAATGGTGCCCTTAAGCGAGAAACTAGATTTACCCTTGCTTTCTCTGATAATCAACGAGCAGACAGGAACAGCAGGTTGGGAGACGCGGCTGGAAGCTTTCTTAGAGGTTCTGGCCGAAAGACGAGAAGAGGGCTTAAGCTATGGAGGTGGAAGATTTGGAGTGCTTCTTGGGTATTGATGTGGGTAGCGTAAGTAGTAAGATAGTGGCCTTAAGCCCGGAAAAGGAGATCCTTTTTGAAACTTATCTTCGAACCCACGGTGGCCCCATTGAGGCTTTGCAGACGGGTTTTAAAGAACTTCAGGATGCACTCCCCGATGCCCAGGTACTAGCTGTAGGTACCACGGGGTCTGGACGCCATTTGGCCGCGGCCATGGTGGGGGCGGATACTATAAAGAATGAAATTACTGCCCATGCAGTGGCGGCGCGAGAAGTTCATCCTGAGGCTAGGACAGTGATCGATATTGGGGGACAGGATTCTAAGATTATATACCTTAAGGACGGGGTATCTCGCGGGTTTAACATGAATACTGTGTGTGCAGCGGGGACAGGCTCTTTTCTGGATCATCAGGCAGCACGGTTAAATGTACCCATCGAAAAATTCGGGGAACTAGCTTTAAAATCTAAAAGCCCTGTACGCATTGCGGGACGCTGCGGGGTCTTTGCGGAGTCTGACCTTATCAGTAAACAGCAGATGGGGTATAGCAAAGAGGATTTAATCGCTGGACTCTGTTTAGCCTTAGCCCGCAATTACCTTACCAATGTGGCCCGCGGTAGAGAAATAAAACCTGTGGTTCTTTTCCAAGGCGGCGTGGCGGCCAACGTGGGCTTAAGAGCAGCCTTCGAGGCTCTTCTAGGTTTACCCATAGTTGTTCCCCCCCATTTTCGCGTGATGGGTGCCCTGGGAGCAGCACTACTTGCGCGGGAGAGGTGGCTAAAATACCGGATGCCCACTAAGTTCCGGGGCATCGCTGCCATAGCTAGTTTCAAGTGCACCCCGCGGAGCTTCATTTGCAACGATTGCGCTAACACCTGTGAAATAAGCGAACTTTATGTCCATGGAGAGCTTGTGGGCCGGTGGGGCAGCCGATGTGGTAAGTGGGCTAACTTAAGCCTTTCTTCCGCTGATCGTGAAGATCAAAGGGAAAAGTTGACCCTTTTACGCCCCGGTGCTTAAGCTAAAGGGGGAGAGCATGGTGCGGGTAGCAGTTTATCCGGGCACCTTTGACCCTATTACCAATGGTCACCTGGATGTCATCAAGCGGGCGTGCAAGCTTTTTGACCGAGTTATTGTCGGGGTGGCCAGGGATAACTATAAGCAAACCTTGTTCTCTTTGGAAGAAAGGGTTAGGCTGGTCCAGGAAGTTACGCGGGATATTCCCGGGGTGGAAGTTAAGGCCTTCCAAGGCCTTTTAGTTGATTTTGTACGGCGTGAAGGGGCCTGCGCTGTGGTACGGGGCTTAAGGGCGGTTTCCGATTTTGAATACGAGTTTCAGATGTCTATTATGAATAAAAAGCTGGCCGAGGAAGTGGAAACCGTTTTTCTTATGACAGCCACGGAGTATTCCTTCCTGACCTCCAGTATTATACGCCAGGTGGCTGCCCTGGGTGGGTGCATCAGGGGGTTGGTCCCTCCGGCGGTAGAACTAGCCCTTTACGAGAAATTCAATTTAGCAGAGAAATATAGGGTCTAAGGCGTTTCCGTTAAATAAGCTTTTTTTAGATAAGGGTTTCTTTGGGAATAGGTAATAGGGTGATTGGATATAGGCAGGCTAAGGCCTGCTATTTTTTATTCTTCATTTTTTACTTAATTAGGTTGTCCTTAAACAAGAAATTAGCTATTCTATATTGCGTACTAGAGGCATATAGTATAACATAATTATTGTAAGATCTTATGATGCAGATCGCCTCATTAAAAGGGGGGTTGATACATGCCAGAGAAAATTACCTTAACGGTGATCAAGGCGGACATTGGAGGGTGGGTAGGCCATTCCAGCGTGCATCCGCGCCTGTTAGAGACAGCAAAGGAAGTCCTCGCTGGAAGTGATCTTCTTGTGGATTTTCATGTTACCCATGTAGGAGATGATATTAACTTAATTATGACCCATCACCGGGGAGTGGATAGCCCGGAGATCCATCACCTGGCTTGGAATGCCTTCTTACGGTGTACCGAAGTTGCCCGGGAAATGAAGCTTTACGGCGCCGGCCAGGATTTGCTTTCCGATGCCTTCTCAGGAAATGTTCGAGGCATGGGACCTGGTGTGGCGGAGATGGAATTTGAAGAGAGAAGAAGCGAACCTGTAATTATCTTTATGGCCGATAAAACAGAACCTGGCGCCTGGAACCTTCCTCTTTATAAAATGTTCGCCGATCCCTTTAATACCATCGGTTTAGTTATAGATCCCAAGATGCACCAGGGCTTCCGCTTTGAAGTCTATGATTTGGTGGAAAATAAGCGTGTGGTCTTCTCCTTACCTGAGGAAATGTATGATCTTTTAGTATTCATAGGCGCACCGGGCCGGTACTGCATTAAAGCTGTTTATTCTAAAGCCACGGGGGAAATTGCGGCTGTTTCCAGCACCCAGAGGCTGAACTTCCTAGCTGGCCGTTATGTGGGGAAAGATGATCCGGTGTGTATTGTGCGCTGCCAGAGCGGGCTACCGGCTGTGGGAGAGGCTTTGGAGCCTTTCGCCCATCCTCACTTAGTGGCGGGTTGGATGCGAGGGTCACATGTAGGCCCTTTGATGCCTGTATCTGTGGCCCAATCTGCACCTACCCGATTTGATGGCCCGCCCCGCGTGGTAGCCCTTGGTTTCCAGCTAGCTAACGGGAAGCTTATAGGGCCACAGGATCTCTTTGCAGATGTGGCTTTCGACCAGGCTCGCAGGCTTGCCAATGAAGTAGCTAGTTACCTCCGCCAGCTAGGGCCCTTTGAGCCCCATCGTCTTCCTTTAGAGGATATGGAGTATACTACTTTACCAGAAGTAATGGCGAGGTTAAAACACCGGTTTACCAAGGTAGCCCAAGGGGTAGAAAGAGAAGTGGCTGCTGCGCGTGAGGAATTGGGCGCGAAGTAAGCTTAAGTACCATATTCTTAAGTAACGCTTTTAAGGGGGCCTGAAGAAGGGGCCCTCTTTAATTTTTAAATTTTACCCGCTATGGTTTTAAGTTGTTGACGAAAGCCCGGGATATTAGCATAAAAAATAAATAGACCAAGAATTTTTTCCTTGCATTTACCCCCAGCTTGTGGTGTAATTGATTTTGCTTGCTACTTAATAAGTGGGGGTCTGTAGAGGTGCTAGACCAGACAAGAACACCCATTTTCACTGCTTTAAAGCGGTACGTTGAAGAGGGAGTTTTGCCTTTCCATGTACCCGGGCACAAACAAGGCCGGGCGTTACCGGAATTTAAGGAATATGTAGGCGAACGGGTCCTGGCCATGGATTTAACTTGTATGCCTGATCTGGATAATATTTGTAACCCCCGGAGCGTTATTCGTGAGGCCGAAGAGTTGACAGCCGAAGCTTATGGTGCTGACCATGCCTTCTTCCTGGTCAATGGTACTACCTCCGGGATCCAGGCCATGATCTTAGCTCTATGTAACCCTGGTGACAAGATTATTATCCCTCGTAATGCTCATCGTTCAGCTCTAGGTGGTCTTATTTTAAGCGGTGCGCGGCCCATTTATATAGAACCGGAGATCAATCACGATTTTGGAATCTCCATGGGTGTAACACCGGAGAAGGTGGAGCGGGCTTTAAATGAACATCCAGATGCTAAGGCAGTCTTTATCATAAACCCCAACTATTACGGTACAGCTCCGGCCCTAAAGGAAATAGTAGAAGTAGCCCACCGGTATAACGTTCCGGTAGTGGTGGATGAAGCCCACGGGGCTCATCTAAAATTTCATCCGGCTTTGCCGTTATCCGCTATGGAGGCGGGAGCGGATCTGTCGGCGGTAAGCGCTCATAAGCTGGCGGGTTCCCTTACCCAGAGCTCGTTTCTCTTAGCGCGGGGCGATAGAATAGATCCTAAGCACCTCAAGGCTGTCCTTAATATTTCCCAAACTACCAGTCCCTCTTATATCCTTTTAGCCTCCCTTGATGTAGCGCGCAAGCAGATGGCTCTTTGGGGCCGCCAGCTTCTAGATCGTACTCTAGAGATCGCCCACTTTATCAGGCAGGAATTATCTGGTATCGAAGGCCTGCGGGTTTTAGGTGAAGAAGTAATTGGGGTGCCCGGTTGCCATGCCCTAGATCCTACCAAGATTACAGTGAACGTGCAGGATCTAGGCCTTTCGGGCTATGAGATGGAAAATATCTTACGTAGAGAATATCGCATCCAGGTGGAGTTATCCGACTTGTACAATGTGCTACTCCTTATCTCCATAGGCGATGATTGGGAGATGGCCAGGCAGGTGGTAAAAGCTTTTAAGGATATTGCCAGCCATCGCCCTGTGAAGAATGTGGTACGCTTCTGTCCTCCCTTACCTGCTATACCCCGTATGTCGGTGTTGCCGCGGGAAGCCTTTTATAGCCAGACCCGCAGTATAGAGCTAGAGTATGCCGAAGGGGAGATTAGCGCCGAAGCTATTACAGCCTATCCCCCGGGGATTCCTTTAGTCTGCCCCGGAGAGGTGATTACGCGGGAGATTATAGATTATGTCAATCTGCTTAAAAAAGAACAGGCCGATCTCCAGGGACCCGAGGATCCCGAACTTAAATATATCCGGGTGTTGAAGGATACGGTGAGCCTCCTAGAAAGGGAGGCGATAAGCCGCGCCGGGCGGGCTTAGGATATTGGCAGTAAGCTTTCGGTAGAAGAAGGGCTAAAGAAGCGGAGTTAAAGCGTAGATGAAGTGGAGAGGGCCTCTATACTTATGTTATAATATCCATAGGGTGAGTTAGCCCATGGTTGTATATGGGGTTATTCTTTTAGGTGGAGTAGTGTTAGTCTGCGGGTATTACCTCTATCGTCAACGGAAGGATCCAGGAATAGAAATTTTCCCAAGGAATACACCTCCGAATAAAGGATAAATTCAAATTGTGTCGAATAACTGGTCGTGAGCAGGGAAAGGGAGGAAGGGGAACATTTGCGGGTACTTCCTCTGGAATGCTTGCGACCGGGTATGGTGGTAGCCCGGCCCATCTTTGATGCAGAAGGCCGGGTATTATTAAATAAGGGTGTTATCTTAAAGCCATATTACATACAGCGGCTACGTGAATTAGGTATACCGGCCGTTTATATAGCCGATGAGACAGGGCCGGAGGAAGAAATAGCGGACGTAGTGTCCGAGGCCACCCGGCTTAAGGCCCTAAAGTTGGTTAAAGAAACAATGGAAGGAGTTAAAGGAAATAGGAGCGCAGGTAAGGCAACTTTAATTGAACCACAACGTGTACGGCAAGTAGTAGAAAATATTATCGAGGATCTCTTGAGCCATAAGGGTATAATGGTTAATCTTAAGGATATAAGGGCCCTTGATGATTACACCTTTGCCCATTCAGTTAATGTGTGCATTTTCGCTGTTATTACAGGGATAACCTTAAAGTATCCTAAAGCCAGCCTCCTCCAGTTGGGCATGGGTGCTTTACTACATGATATTGGGAAAACCCTTATACCCGTTGAGATTCTTAATAAGCCGGGTCCCTTAACCCCAGAAGAATATGAAATAGTATGTAAACATGCACAGCTAGGTTTTGAGATATTAAACCAGCAGGAAGGGTTGGGGAAGCTTGTTCCCCTTGTGGCTGGTCAGCATCATGAACGGTATAACGGCAGCGGTTATCCTTGTGGTCTTAAAGGGGAGGCTATTCATGAATTTGCAGCGATAACAGCTATTGTGGATGAATACGATGCTTTGACAGCTGACCGGGTGTATCGCAAAGCCTATCCCGCTCACGAGGCTTATGAGATGCTGGCAGCAGCAGGTAATTTTAAACATGATTACCGTTTAGTGAAGGCTTTCCTCTCGAACGTAGCCGCTTATCCTGTAGGTACTTTAGTGCAGCTTAATACGGGGGAGGTAGGAATAGTACTAGAAACCCTCCCGGGAAATTCCCATAAGCCCCGGGTGCGTCTTCTTTACGACCGCGAGGGGAGACCGCTTAAAGTTCAGCCAGAACTAAACTTAGCTGAGGAATGGGAACGGTGGATCGTGAAGGTGGTACCGCCTGGGGATGAACTTAAATAGGTAAACGGGGTGAGAATAAATGCCAACCTATGATTTTAGGTGCCAGGAATGCGGGCATATCTTCAGTGAATTTGTACCTATAAAAGATAAAGATAAAGTGCGCTGTCCAGCCTGCGGAGGGGCTGTGAGCCAGCGGTTTACCGGTTTTATTTATATGGCGAAAGGTAACGGTGGTAGCGTAAGCTCGGGTGGCAGTTGTAGCGGTAATAGCTGTAGCAGTTGTAGCGGGTGTCATTAGAACGGGAAAGGCCTCGTGGAAGAGGCCTTTTTTCTTCACTTTTTGCTAAGAGCTATGAGATAAATTTCGTCCGTTCCTGCAATTGTATTGAGGAGCTGTTCTGCTTCTTTAAGCTTTTCTAGCTGGTTTTCATTTAGGGTAGCTATTTTTAGCCTTTCCCAGTTAAGCATTCCTTTGACCTCCTTTCCAAAGATTATTTTTGCTTTATTACTTATGTATGATGCTGGGAATTCACTCCGAAAGATAAAAAATTGCATTGTCTTAGATTTTAGTAGATCCAAAGGGAAAAGTCGACATTAGTGAAAGAGAGTATTTGCTTTCGCTTCATTTTTCAGGTTTAGTGTTTAAAGTTGCATAAAAATTATTATTTAACTGGCAGGATTTTTTGCTTTCATGTTGAATATATTGTACATGTAAGATGGTCTAACTATCAGAACATATAAAAAGAGAGGGGGCGAGAGGAGTAGACTACGCCCAACGAAATAATTTAGAAAAGTGATTTTAAAAAATACCCTAAACACGGTATTGGACAAAGCACAAGGGAATTTTTTAGCGGACGATATAATAAAAGCAGTAAAGTAATAAAAGCAGTAAAGTAAAAGCAGGAGGAAGGGGTGGCAAAATGAAGTTTTATCAGAATTATAACCCGCTAGGTAGTTTTGCACTCTCTACTCTTGTGGCAGCTCTACCTATAATAGTTCTACTTTACCTTTTAGCCATTCATCCATGGAAAGATGAGCAGGGGCGACAGCATAGGGGCATTTTAGCTCCGTATGCCGCAGCTTGCGCTGTTGCCACGGCTCTCCTTATAGCTATCTTAGTAGAAAAAATGCCAATACCCACAGCTATCGCAGCTTTTATAAATGGTTTTGCCTTTGGAATGTTACCTATTGGATGGATTGTATTTTCAGCTATGTTTCTTTATACCATGACCTTAGTAACTGGTAAATTCGAAATTGTAAAAAACACTGTCGCTGGAATATCGCCTGACAAGCGGCTTCAAGCTCTGCTAGTCGCCTTCTCCTTTGGAGCTTTTATGGAAGGCGCTGCAGGCTTCGGGACGCCAGTGGCAGTAGCAGGGGCAATGATGGTAGGCTTAGGATTTCGTCCGTTACCAGCGGCCGTGATCTGCTTAATTGCCAATACTGCACCTGTAGCATGGGGGGCTATCGGTACTCCTATTATTACTTTAGCTGGTGTAAGCGGTATACCAGAGAAACTATTGACTATGATGGCGGGTAGACAGCTTCCTTTGTTTTCTATTATTGTTCCCTTCTGGATGGTAGCCACCTTAGTATTTATGAATAGAGGTACCTGGCGGGATGTTTGGGAGGTATGGCCTGCCACTTTAGTATGTGGTTTATCTTTTGCAGTGGCTCAATTCACCATGTCTCAGCTGGGTAATACCATGATTGTGGACATAGTTAGTGGTATCTTTAGTATGGTGGTAACGGCGCTCTTCTTAAAGATATGGCAGCCTAAACGTATTATTACTTCTGAAGAAGAATTCGGAAATCATGGTAAGACTAAGGGCTTAGATCCTGATTGGCGCAAAAAATTGCCCCACTATAGTACTGGTGAAATTATCCAGGCCTGGATGCCCTGGATTCTCCTATCTGTTGCGGTTTTCCTATGGGGCCTGCCCGGTTGGAAAAGCTTCTTAAACAAGATTTCTGTGATAAATATACCTGTCCCTTATTTGCATAATGTGGTATACAGGGTACCACCTGTTGCTCCACAGCCTCATCCAGAACCTGCCATTTACACTTTTAATTGGCTTTCAGCAGCTGGGACGGGGGTATTTATTGCCGCTCTTATTTCAGGACTCTTTGTCCTTCGTATGTCTGCAGAAGAATGGAAGTTGACCATTAGACGCAACATAAACCGCATGAAATTGCCCCTTGCTACCATCGGCCTAGTACTTGGTCTCGGGTTTACTACCCGGTATTCTGGTCTGGATGCTATTTTAGGGCTAGCTTTTACCCGGACAGGATGGCTTTATCCTTTCTTTGCTTCCATGTTAGGATGGTTAGGCGTGTTTTTAACGGGTAGCGATACTTCTTCCAACGCTATGTTCGGTAGCCTCCAGCGTATAACGGCAGAACAGTTAGGTATGAATCCTGTGCTTATCGTTACAGCTAACAGCACTGGTGGTGTGATGGGCAAGATGATCGATGCCCAAAGTATCGTGGTGGCTACTGCTGCTTGTTATGAAAATCAAGAGGAAGGGACCAAGGCAGTAGGACCTATCTTCCGCAATGTAGTATGGCACAGCATTTCCTTAGCTATCCTACTTAGTTTCTGGATTTTCCTACAGGCATATGTATTCCCCTGGATGATACCGCCTTACACGCCGCGTTAAGTAAAAGTAAAAGATTTAGCTGGGCTTTCAAAACTTGTATGCCCCGGTTATATATACCGGGGCTTTGTTTGTGTGCCCGGCATGGGCGTTGGCTATAGGGTGGAAGTCCCGAACGACGAAGGTAGCAGTAGTCGTTAGCTTAAGGCAAGGGTGTCCGCCGTGAGGCGGAATCCGAAGGAAGCCGGCGGCAAACCTCCGGTCCGACGAACAGGAACCGCATAGGAGGCTAACAGCAGTTGGATGAGCTTGCGAACCAAAGCGAAGTCCTTGCTACCGAAGGCTGCTGAGAGTATATGCGGCGGATGGATGGAGGGAAAGTCAACGCTCTTACCCGGGGAGGCCTGCCAGGTATGCCAGGTAACCTGGTAACCTGCACTGGAAGGTGCGGTTGAACTGGCAGGAGTCAGCAGAGGTCATAGTACCTCTCTCAGACGTCAGAGGGAGGGAAGGACCGAACATAAGGACAGGGAGGCACTTTATGAGTTTGAGAGAAGGGCGAAGACAGCCGAAAATCCTGGAAGGGAGCTACCCACGGGAGGAAGCGGTGAATCTGCGGGGGACCGTGGGAGTGCCTAGTCCTTCTCCGGCACGAGTAGGGGAGCCACCCTGCGGGGACGGTACCGACCTGATGGAGAAGGTGGTAGAGCGGAGCAACATGCTTCGTGCCCTGCGCCGGGTAGAGAGCAACAAAGGAGCGGCTGGTGTAGACGGCATGGAGATAAAATCCCTTCGACCATACCTCAAGGAGCACTGGCTGAGGATAAGGGAAGAGTTGCTCAAGGGAACCTATAGGCCGCAGCCGGTACGGAGGGTCGAAATCCCGAAACCCGACGGAGGCGTAAGGCTATTAGGGATACCCACGGTGCTGGACCGCCTGATCCAACAGGCCCTTTTACAAGCGTTAACGCCGATTTTTGACCCGGGTTTCTCAGAACATAGTTTTGGCTTTAGGCCGGGCAGGAACGCCCACCAGGCGGTAAAAGAAGCCCAGGGGTATATTCGAGAGGGATACAGGTATGTGGTGGACCTGGACTTAGAGAAATTCTTTGACCGGGTAAACCACGACATTCTCATGGCCAGGGTAGCCCGGAAAGTTAAGGACAAGAGAGTACTGAAGCTTATCCGTGCTTACCTTAAGGCAGGGGTCATGGTGGGTGGTATCTGTATAACCTCAGAGGAAGGAACGCCGCAAGGAGGGCCGTTAAGCCCACTTTTAGCCAACATAATCCTTGACGATCTGGACAAGGAGTTAGAGAGACGGGGTCACAAATTTGTCCGTTATGCGGATGACTGCAACATATACGTAAAGAGCCAAAGGGCAGGACTTCGCGTAATAGAGAGCGTGAAAAGGTTTGTAGAGGGGCGACTAAAGCTCAAAGTCAATATGGAGAAGAGTGCAGTAGACCGGCCATGGAGAAGGAAATTTTTAGGCTTCTCCTTCACCTGGGAACGGGAACCGAGGATAAGGCTAGCGCCCAAGACGATAAAGCGGTTTAAGGATAGGATACGGCAGATAACGAGGCGGAACTGGAGTATAGAGCTTAAGCAGCGCATAGAGCTTTTGAACACTTATCTTAAGGGATGGATAGGGTACTTTCGGCTAATAGACACGAGAAGCACTCTGGAAGCGTTGGATGAATGGATAAGGCGACGGCTCAGGATGTGTCTGTTAAAACAATGGAGGAAACCCCGCACCAGGAGACGTAACTTAGTAGCGCTAGGGATACCTGAAGACTGGGCGAGCCTTATAAGCGAGTCCCGGAAAGGGTACTGGCGGCTGGCGAACACTCCCCAAGTGAATAAGGCCCTTGGCCTTAAATATTGGAAAGACCAAGGGCTGACGAGCTTAGTTGAACGGTACTTAGAACTTCGTAGCGCCTTATGAACCGCCGTATACCGAACGGTACGTACGGTGGTGTGGGGGGACGGGGGTTAGCCACCCCCTCCTACCCGATAACTTAACAAGAATTTAACATAGGAAAATCCTTGACACCCCTAGCTAGGTTCTTTATACTGAAACATAAACATATTTTTTAAGGCTTTATTATTTCTTCTTTTGGGCGGGTGAGGCCCTAAGGAGAGTGGGAGGGAAGAGATAGGGTGGGGCTTATTATTTACTTAGATGGTAAATTTGTGAACGAAGAAGAGGCTAAAGTTTCTGTGTTTGATCACGGGCTCCTTTATGGTGATGGTGTGTTTGAGGGTATCCGAGCTTATCATGGTCGGGTGTTTAAGTTAAAGGAGCACATCCAGAGGCTTTATGAATCGGCCAGGCATATAGCCCTGGACCCTGGTCTTACCCAGGAACAAATGATGGAGGTAGTACTGGAAACCTGCCGGCGTAACAACCTTAAGGATGCTTATATCCGGCTAGTGGTAACTAGGGGCCGTGGTGATTTGGGACTAGATCCGCGCAAATGCCCCAAACCCTTCATCTTCTGCATCGCCGCTGATATTCAGCTTTATCCAGAGGAGCTGTATGAACGGGGGTTGGAGCTGGTTACGGTAGGGACGCGAAGGAACGCGCCCGATGCCTTGGATCCGCGCATTAAGTCCCTAAATTATCTTAATAACATTCTAGCCAAAATAGAGGCTACCCGCGCGGGGGCACCAGAAGGATTGATGCTCAATAAAGAAGGCTATGTGGCAGAAGCAACGGGGGATAACATATTTATTGTTAAAAATGGCTACCTCTATACCCCTCCTGCTCACATCGGCCTTTTGGAGGGCATCACCCGGAATACAGTCCTTGACTTAGCTAGGAAGCTTGGTATACCTGCGGCAGAAAAAGTGTTCACCCGCCATGATGTATATACGGCGGATGAATGCTTCTTAACCGGGACTGCAGCAGAAGTTATCCCTGTAAGCCAGCTAGATAGCCGGCCTATCGGGGATGGCAGGCCGGGACCTATAACCCGGAGGCTTATCAGCGCTTTTCGCGAGTTAACCCAGGTAGATGGACCGGAAATCTTTCCCCGGAAGGAGTAGTGAGGGAAATTGCGTAGCGATAGCATGAAAAAAGGCTTAGCGCGGGCTCCTCACCGCTCGTTATTTAAAGCTACTGGCCTTACGGATGAAGAATTATCTCGCCCCCTTATAGGAATTGTAAACTCCTACAATGAACTCGCTCCGGGCCATGTTCACTTAAAACTTGTAGCCGAGGCCGTAAAAGCAGGTGTGCGGATGGCCGGGGGAACTCCTTTAGAGTTTTCCACTATAGGGGTCTGCGATGGTATTGCCATGAACCACCTGGGTATGAAATATTCTTTGGCCAGCCGTGAACTTATTGCTGATAGTATCGAAATAATGGCTATAGCTCATCCCTTTGATGGCCTGGTTTTCATTACCAATTGTGACAAAATAGTTCCGGGGATGCTTATGGCTGCCGCAAGACTAAACATACCCGCCATTTTTATAAGCGGTGGCCCTATGTTGGCTGGACGATACCTGGGAAGGGATGTATCCCTTACCACCATGTTTGAGGGCGTAGGTGCAGTTCAGGCAGGTAAGATGACGGAAGAAGAGCTTAAGGAGCTGGAGGATTGCGCCTGCCCAGGATGCGGTTCTTGTGCAGGGATGTTCACGGCTAATACCATGAATTGTCTTACAGAAGCCTTAGGGATGGGCTTGCCAGGCCATGGCACCATCCCGGCTGTACATGCTGCTAGAGTGCGCTTGGCTAAGGAGGCCGGGCAAAAAATTTTGGAGTTGGTGAAGAGGGACATCCGTCCCCGGGATATCATGACCGAAGCGGCCTTCCATAACGCGGTGGCTGTAGATATGGCTCTGGGAGGCTCTACCAATACCTGCTTGCATCTTCCGGCCATCGCTAGGGAGGCAGGGGTAGAGTTACCTTTACAAGTTTTCGATGAAGCTAGCCGGCGCGTACCCCAACTTTGCAAGCTAGATCCAGCGGGTAACTATCATATACAGGATTTACATGAAGCTGGTGGTATCCCAGCGGTTATGGCTGAGCTATACCGTGCTGGATTGCTAGAGGGTAATTGCCTGACAGTAACGGGCCGGACGGTAGCAGAAAATTGCCAGGGGAAAAAGGTGTACAACCCGGAGGTCATCCGGCCTGTGGAAGATCCTTATAGCCCGGATGGTGGTCTAGCTATACTTTATGGTAGCCTAGCTCCGGAGGGAGCAGTGGTTAAAAAGGGAGCTGTGCTCCCAGAAATGATGGTCCATAAGGGACCAGCACGGGTCTTCGATAGTGAAGAAGAAGCTTTTGAAGCTATCATCGGCGGAAAGATTAAGCCGGGCGATGTAGTAGTTATTCGTTACGAGGGGCCGAGGGGAGGCCCCGGGATGCGGGAGATGTTAAGTCCCACCGCGGCTCTGGCTGGCATGGGTTTGGATACTTCAGTTGCTTTGATTACCGACGGCCGCTTTTCTGGTGCCAGCCGGGGAGCTTCCATAGGTCATGTGTCCCCGGAAGCTGCGGCTGGAGGGCCCTTAAGTTTGGTAAAGGAAGGAGATCTTATTTCTATTGATATCCCAGGACGTCGATTGGATCTCTTAGTAGAAGAAGAAGAGATGGAGCGCCGGAAGAAGGAGTGGCAGCCGCCGGCTCCAAAGATAACAAGCGGATATTTGGCTCGCTACGCACGCCAGGTGAGCTCTGGCGCCCGGGGTGCAGTACTAGAGTAGATTGCCTTTAAGGTGGTAGTTAAGCACCGCCATGGCGTTACTTCATGGTAGGTGCAGTGCTAGGCAAACTCCCTTCAAGGAGGTGCTTTTACCATTGGGGATTTCGGTACGAAAACGAGGTTAACAGGTGCCCAGATAATTATCAGGGCTTTACAAGCTGAAGGTGTGGATACAGTATTCGGGTATCCCGGCGGGGCTGTGCTTCCCCTCTACCATGAACTTTATACAGCCAATATCCGCCATATTTTAACCCGCCATGAACAGGGAGCTGTCCATGCTGCTGACGGTTATGCGCGGGCTAGTGGGAAGCCAGGAGTATGCATAGTAACTTCCGGGCCGGGGGCTACTAACCTGATAACAGGCATTACCAACGCTTTTATGGATTCTATCCCCCTTGTACTCTTAACTGGCCAAGTAGGTGTAAACTTAATCGGCCGGGATGCTTTCCAAGAGGCGGACATCACGGGCATCACCATGCCCATTACTAAATACAATTTTCTAGTTAAAAATATAAAGGATCTTGCGGCTACCATCCATGAAGCTTTTTATATTGCCACTACAGGTCGACCTGGGCCAGTCCTTATAGATATCCCTAAAGATGTTACCACCCAGATAGAGGTTTTTAATGGTTACCCGCCT
Source organism: Thermanaeromonas toyohensis ToBE (assembly GCF_900176005.1). Taxonomy (NCBI): domain Bacteria; kingdom Bacillati; phylum Bacillota; class Clostridia; order Neomoorellales; family Neomoorellaceae; genus Thermanaeromonas; species Thermanaeromonas toyohensis. The sequence continues at coordinate 328,384 of NZ_LT838272.1, forward strand.
AAGAGTACTTTAAGGGGTTATCGCGTGTACCAAGACCCCCATCCCCTACAGGTGATCCAAGCGGTTAAGGCCATATCCAAGGCGGAGCGCCCCTTGCTTTTTGCTGGGGGAGGAGTTATAAGTTCTGGCGCCCATGAAGAGTTAAGGCTTTTAGCTGAAAGCCAAGATATTCCAGTAATTATTAGCATGATGGGTAAGGGCGCCTTCCCTGAGGATCATCCCCTTTTTGTGGGTATGGTGGGCATGCATGGAACCGTGGCCGCCAATAATGCCGTCTGCGAATGTGATCTTTTAATCGGAGTAGGCGTGCGTTTTGATGACCGGGTTACCGGGAAGATTGAGGATTTTGCCCCGCGGGCTAAAATAATCCATATTGACATCGATCCAGCAGAGATCGGGAAAAATGTTCCCGCCCATATTCCTTTGGTGGCTGATGCCCGGCGGGCTCTACAGGCCTTGCTGGCTGAGCTACCTGGTCCCCAAAAACATCCTGCTTGGCGAGAAAGGATCCGCCGCTGGCAGGAAGAATATCCCCTCCAGTATAATAGGGATTGTGGTCTTAAGCCCCAATATGTGATAGAGGAACTTTACCGTTTAACTCAAGGAGAGGCCATTATTTCTACTGATGTAGGGCAGCACCAGATGTGGGCTGTGCAGTATTACCCGGTCAGGCGACCGCGCACTTTCTTGTCTTCTTGTGGCCTAGGAGCCATGGGTTTTGGTGTGCCTGCAGCTATGGGTGCCCAGATTGCTAAACCTGAGGCTACTGTTATAGCTATTACCGGTGATGGTAGTTTCCAGATGAATTCCCAGGAGCTGGCAACCATAAGCTATTACAAGCTCCCTGTTAAGATAATATTACTGGATAATGGTTATCTAGGGATGGTACGCCAGTGGCAGGAATTCTTCTTTGACAGACGTTATTCTTATTCAGATCTGTCCGCTGGTAACCCTGATTTTGTAAAACTTGCCGATGCTTATGGTATCCCTGCCCTTAGGGTTACGGAGAGATCCCAAGTAACTCAAGCTTTGGAAAAGGCCTTAAGTTATAACGGTCCCTTCCTGGTGGATGTTAAAATAGACCGCGAAGAGAACGTCTTACCCATGGTGCCTCCCGGTGGCACCTTAAGTCAGATGGTGGTAGGGAGGTAAAGGGAATATGAAACATACTTTAGCTGTTCTGGTAGAGAATCGACCAGGGGTCCTGATGCGGGTAGCCGGTCTTTTTGCCCGCCGGGGGTACAATATCGAGAGCCTGGCTGTAGGGCCTACGGAAAACCCTTCTATTTCCCGCATGACTATAGTAGTAGAGGGAGACGAGCGCACCATTGAACAGGTGTGTAAGCAGTTAAACAAGTTAATAGACGTTATCAAAGTTAGCGATATAACTGCCGATCCCCATGTGGGCCGGGAACTTATCCTTATCAAGGTAAATGCAGATCCCCAGGTGAGAGGGGAAATCATGCAGATTGTGGAGATCTTCCGGGCCCGCATTGTGGATATAGCCCGCGACACCCTTATTATAGAAGCCACAGGCGATGAGGATAAGATAAACGCCATAGAGAATGCCCTAAGGCCTTTCGGGATCCGGGAAGTAGCCCGCACAGGGAAGATCGCCCTGGTGCGGGGGGCGAGAGGCAAGATTTTGGAGGCTAATATCAATGGCCAGGAGACGGCTACTCAAACCGGGTAGAAGGGGGGAAGGGGATTGGCCCGTACTGGTGCCCAGGCAGTTATCGAGGTTTTGCTGGAGGAAGGCGTAGAACTTATTTTTGGTTACCCTGGAGGGGCGGTATTGCCCCTTTACCATGCTTTGGCGGACAGCCCTATAAAGCATATTCTGGTCCGCCACGAGCAGTCGGCTGTACATGCCGCTAGTGGATACGCCCGGGCCAGCGGTAAAGTGGGAGTCTGTTTTGCTACTTCCGGTCCAGGGGCCACCAATTTGGTTACCGGAATCGCTACTGCTTATATGGATTCCATTCCGGTAGTAATTATTACAGGTCAAGTACCTACCAGCATGGTGGGTACTGATGCTTTCCAGGAAGTAGATGTGACCGGTATTACCATGCCCATAACTAAGCATAATTATTTGGTTAAGAATGTATCTGACCTCCCGCGGGTGGTTAAAGAAGCTTTCTATATCGCCCGCACCGGCCGGCCGGGACCTGTATTGATAGATCTTCCCCGGGATGTGGCTTTGTCTCCCTGCGAGGCACCCATCCCTTCTAAAATAGAGATACGGGGTTATAAACCTACCTACCGGGGGCATCCAGGTCAGATCCGGGCCCTGGCGGACCTATTGCTTAAGGCTGAGCGCCCGATTATCTTTGTTGGTGGTGGAGTTATCGCCTCGGGTGCGGAAGAGCTTCTCCTTAAGCTTGCGGAGACCCTCCAGGCACCAGTAGCTACTACTTTACCGGGCCTGGGAGCTTTTCCAGAGGATCATCCCTTATCTTTAGGTATGGTAGGCCTCCATGGAAAACCTTATGCTAACCATGCTGTTATGGAGTGCGATGTTCTGTTTGGGATCGGAGTTCGGTTTGACGATCGGGTGACGGGTGCCCTAGATAAGTTTGCTCCGCAGGCCAAGATAGCCCATGTGGACATTGATCCTGCTGAGATCGGTAAAAACGTCCGCGTGGATTTGCCACTGGTGGGGGACGCCCGCACGGTTTTGGCGGATCTCCTACCTTTGCTTAAGCCTGTTAAAAGGGAGGCCTGGCTTAAACGTATAAAGGAGCTACAAGAAGAATTCCCCTTAACTTATGGACGCGGGGGCGGGGATGTGCGTCCCCAATGGGTCATCCAGCGGCTAGGAGAGATGACCCGTGGCCGAGCTATTATCACCACTGATGTAGGCCAGCACCAGATGTGGGCTGCCCTGTATTATGGGTTTACGCGGCCGCGGAGCTTCATATCTTCTTGCGGCCTAGGTACCATGGGTTATGGTTTTCCCGCAGCTATCGGGGCCAAACTTGCACGGCCGGAGGAAATGGTGTGGGTGATCACCGGGGATGGCAGCTTCCAAATGGGGATGGCCGAACTAGGTACGGCCATGGAACACAATCTCCCTATCAAGATCCTCCTCTTTAATAACCAAAGCCTAGCCATGGTTCGTCAACTCCAGCATTTTTATTATGAGGGTAAGTATACAGCTGTACATTTCCATGGCAACCCTGATTTTGTTCGGCTGGTGGAAGCTTATGGTGCGGTGGGCCTGCGGGTGACTCGCCAGGAGGAAGTAATTCCTGCCCTGCAGGAGGCTATGCAGAATGGCCGTTTAACCCTTATAGAGTTTCTCATCAGCGAAGAAGAGATGGTATATCCTATGGTCCCTGCTGGAGCTGCCTTAAACGAGATGATCTTACCGGAGGATTAAAGTAAATCTTAAGGGGAAGAAGGGAAAGGGAGCATTTAAGACATGGAAAGGGAAGGACGAAGGATTTATATCTTTGATACAACTTTGCGCGATGGCGAGCAATCTCCGGGTGTAAGTTTAAACGTCCAAGAAAAACTGGAGATCGCACGGCAATTGGCTAAACTAAAGGTGGATGTTATCGAGGCTGGCTTTCCTATCGCTTCGCCAGGAGATTTTGAAGCAGTAAAGGCTATAGCCCAGGAGATAGAGGGGCCAGTTATAGCCGCCTTGGCCCGTATAAACGAAAAAGATATTGATCGCGCTTGGGAAGCAGTTAAATATGCTGCCCGGCCTCGCCTGCATGTGTTTATTGCCACTTCCGATATCCACATGAAACACAAATTACGCATGACGCGGGAGGAGGTTCTGGCTGCTGTCCAGCGAGGGGTAACTTATGCTAAACAGCACTGCCAGGATGTAGAGTTTTCTCCTGAGGATGCCTCCCGGAGCGATCCTGACTTTTTATGCCAAGTTTTGGAACTGGCCATCGCTTCGGGAGCTACTGTACTTAATATTCCCGATACTGTGGGTTATGCCACTCCGCCAGAGTTCGGGAGGCTTATAGCCCTTATACGCCAGCGCGTGCGAGGTATAGAAGGTGTGACTTTAAGCGTGCATTGCCACAATGATCTGGGCTTGGCAGTAGCCAATTCTTTAGCGGCTATAGAAAACGGCGCCACCCAGGTAGAGTGTGCCGTAAATGGGATCGGTGAACGGGCTGGGAACACGGCCCTGGAAGAGATCGTTATGGCCCTGTTTACCCGCTATGATTACTACCGTTGTAAAACCGGCATCGTTACCGAGGAGATCTACCGCACCAGCCGCCTGGTTAGTACCCTTACGGGTATGCCGGTCCAATACAACAAAGCCATTGTGGGTAAGAACGCCTTCGCCCACGAATCTGGTATCCACCAGGATGGCGTGCTTAAAGAAAGAACCACCTACGAGATCATGAATCCAGCCATGATTGGCCTGGTGCAAAGCAATATCGTCCTGGGCAAGCACTCTGGTCGTCATGCTTTACGTACGCGTTTAGCTGAGCTAGGTTTTAATTTAACTGAAGCTGAGTTAGAAAAAGCTTTTCAGCGCTTCAAAGAGCTTGCCGACAGGAAAAAAGAGATAACTGACCGGGATCTAGAAGCTATTGTAGAGCACGAAATACGGCATATCCCGGAAAAGTATGCTTTAGAACACCTGCATATCTCCACGGGTACCCACGTGATACCTACGGCTACAGTAGGGCTTAAAGTGGGAGACCAGGTATGGGAAGAGGCGGCTTGTGGCGAAGGCCCGGTGGACGCTACCTTCAAGGCTATAGATAAAATTACGCGCCTCCCTCTAGCTCTTAAGTCTTATTCGTTAAATGCCGTAACTGGGGGCAAGGACGCCATGGGCGAAGTCACTGTGCAAGTGGAGTATGAAGGGCGGACCTTCATCGGGCGCGGTATAAGTACTGATATCCTGGAGGCCAGCGCACGGGCTTATCTTAACGCCATAAATAAATTAGTTTATGATGTGGGCGAGGAGAACTTACACTATGTAGACGAAGTGAATAACGGAAACGCACGCACCGGAGTCAACACCTAACTCCAGAAAATACGGGGCAGGATATTAGGAGGCTATTGGAGAGTATGGGCTTGACCATGACAGAAAAGATTTTGGCTTTCCATGCTGGCCTTAAAGAGGTGGAGCCGGGGCAGCTCATAAATGCGCGCATCGATCTAGCCTTAGCTAACGATATCACGGCTCCCCTAGCTATAAAGGAGTTTCGCCGCTTAGGTGTAAGCTATGTCTTTGATCCCCAACGGGTGGTCCTGGTCCCCGATCATTTCACCCCCAACAAAGATATAAAATCGGCTGAGCAAGTAAAGATAGTGCGAGAGTTTGCCCGGGAGCAAAAGGTTATCTATTATGAAGTAGGCCGCATGGGGATCGAACATTGCCTATTACCTGAGGAGGGGCTGGTGGGGCCGGGGGATCTCATTATAGGTGCGGACTCCCATACTTGCACTTATGGAGCCCTGGGTGCCTTTGCCACGGGTGTAGGTTCCACCGATCTGGCCGCAGCCATGGCTACTGGAGAATGCTGGTTTAAAGTGCCGGAGACCATACTCTTACGGTATTACGGAACCTTACGCCCCTGGGTGGGAGGTAAGGACTTGATACTATATACTATCGGGGACCTGGGGGTAGACGGTGCCCGTTATAAAGCTTTAGAGTTTACTGGGGAAGCCATAGCAGAGCTATCCATGGACAGCCGGTTCAGTATGGCCAACATGGCTATTGAAGCGGGGGCCAAGAACGGGATCTTCCCGGTGGATGAAAAGACCTTGGAATATATTCGAGGAAGGGTTAAACGCTCTTACCAAGTTTATACCAGCGATCCCGATGCCCGCTATGCTGAAATACGGGAGTACGATGTTAGCCGTATTGAACCCCAGGTAGCTTTCCCTCACTTGCCGGAGAACACCCGGCCTATAAGCCAGGTGGGGGATATCAAAATAGATCAGGTTGTAATAGGTTCCTGCACCAACGGGCGGATGGAAGATCTGCGGGTGGCGGCTAAAATTTTACGGGGGAAGAAGGTACATCCGGAGGTCAGGCTTATAATTATCCCGGGAACCCAGAGGATCTACGCCCAAGCCATTGAAGAGGGTCTTATAAGCGTATTCATTGAGGCCGGGGCAGCTGTATCCACACCTACCTGTGGGCCCTGCCTGGGCGGTCATATGGGTATCCTGGCTCGGGGAGAAAGGGCCGTGGCTACTACCAACCGTAACTTTGTGGGGCGTATGGGACATCCCGAAAGTGAGGTATACTTGGCTGGACCGGCGGTGGCCGCTGCCAGCGCCATTAAAGGCCGTATAGCTGCGCCCGAGGAAGTATTGTAAAGATCAAAGGGGGAATCCGGGCGAAATGCAGCCTATCCAGGGTAGATGCCATAAATTCGGCGACGACATAGATACTGATGTCATTATCCCGGCCCGCTATCTTAATACCGCTGATCCCCAGGAGCTAGCCAAACACTGCATGGAAGATGCGGATCCTACTTTTCCCGCCAAGGTTAAACCTGGCGACATTATAGTAGCGGGAAAAAACTTCGGCTGCGGGAGCTCCCGGGAGCATGCGCCCTTGGCTATTAAAGCGGCTGGGGTAGCAGCAGTAGTAGCTTCTTCCTTTGCACGTATTTTTTATCGCAATGCCATCAATATAGGGCTTCCTATTTTTGAAGCTCCGGAAGTGGCCAAATCTTGTGAGGCGGGAGATGAAATAATTATCTATCCGGAACAAGGTATAATCACCAACTTGACTAAGAATATCACCTTCCGGACAGCACCTTTCCCGCCCTTTATGCAAGGGATTATGGCGGCGGGAGGACTTATACCTTATGTAGCAAGGAAATTGAAGGGAGAGATTTAACGGTAAATGTACAAGATCGCTGTTCTCCCTGGTGACGGAATCGGTCCAGAAATAATTCCCCAAGCTATTAAGGTTCTTAAGGCCATCACCAAGAAGTACGGGGTAAGGTTTGAATTCCAGGAGGGCCTGGTAGGGGGAGCGGCCATAGATGCTTATGGGACGGCCCTGCCGGAGGAGACTTTGAAACTTTGCCAGGAGAGCCAGGCCATCCTCTTGGGGGCAGTAGGGGGGCCTAAATGGGATTCCCTTCCTCCTCCTCAGCGGCCGGAAACAGCAGCCCTACTTGCCCTGCGGAAAGGGTTGGGGCTCTATGCCAACATAAGGCCAGCTTATCTTTTTCCTGCCCTGGCCGATTCTTCCCCCCTAAAAAAAGAAGTGGTAGAAGGAACTGATCTTCTGATCTTGCGGGAGCTCACCGGTGGCCTCTATTTTGGAGAGAAAAAAAGGGAACGTACGGCCACCGGGGAGGTAGCTTGGGATACCCTCATATATACTTCTGAAGAGATAGAACGCATACTCCGTTTAGGCTTCGAGTTGGCCAGAGAGCGTAGGAGGAAGCTCACCTCTGTAGACAAGGCTAATGTACTTATAACCTCCCGCCTCTGGAGGGAAACAGCGGAAAAGTTAGCCCAAGAGTACCCCGATGTAGAGCTAGAACATATGTACGTAGATAACTGCGCCATGCAGCTCATCCGCCGGCCACGCCAATTTGATGTCCTGGTCATGGAGAACACCTTTGGCGATATTTTAAGCGATCTAGCCTCGGTGTTGAGCGGTTCCATCGGAATGCTACCTTCGGCTAGCATAGGAGGGAAAACTGCTCTATACGAGCCGGTTCACGGCTCAGCTCCAGATATCGCGGGCCAGAAAAAGGCTAATCCTTTAGCTACCATACTCTCAGCGGCCTTAATGCTCCGGATCTCCTTTAAAATGGAACAAGCGGCTCGTGACATAGAGAACGCGGTAAATAGAGTCCTGGAACAAGGTTACCGGACGCTGGATATCTTGAGCGAAGGTACAACCCTGGTCAATACTGAGGAAATGGGAGATCTGGTAAGGCAGGCAGTGGAAGAGGGGTAAAGGTATGGCGGAAAAGATATACCTCTATGATACTACTTTACGGGATGGCAGCCAGGCGGAAGGTATAAGCCTTTCAGTAGAAGATAAAATTAAAATAGCTAAGCGGCTAGATCTTTTCGGTATGGACTATATTGAAGGCGGCTGGCCCGCGGCCAATCCTAAGGATATGGAGTTTTTTGAGCGGGCTCAAAGACTCACCTGGCACCACGCAAGGCTTGCTGCCTTTGGCCGGACACGAAAGCCCGGAGGCCGGGTAGAGGAGGACGAAAATCTCTTAGCCATACTACAGACAGGTGTTAAAGTTGCCACCATTTTTGGCAAGACATGGGATTTACATGTCTACCAAGCCTTAAACACCACCCTGGAAGAAAACCTGGCCATGATCCGGGAAACAGTGGGCTTCCTGGTGGAACGGGGTCTCGAGGTTGTTTATGATGCTGAGCACTTTTTTGATGGGTATAAGAACAATCCCGATTATGCCCTGGCCTGCCTTAAAGAGGCAGCTTCGGCGGGGGCTAGCTGGATCGTTCTTTGCGATACCAATGGTGGCTGCCTGCCGGGCGAGATCGAAGAGGCGGTTAAACGGGTGCGCCAAGTTATAGATAAACCCTTGGGCATCCACACCCACAACGATGGTGAGCTGGCAGTAGCCAATACTTTGGCGGCGGTTATGGCCGGGTGCCGCCAGGTACAGGGTACCATTAACGGGTTCGGGGAGCGTTGCGGTAACGCCAACCTTTGCTCTGTAATTCCCAACCTAGAGCTAAAATTGGGCTACAGGTGCTTACCACCCGGCCATCTAAGGGAGCTCACCGAAGTATCTCGCTATGTAAGCGAGATTGCTAATGTAATCCAGCCTAACAATCAACCCTTTGTAGGTTATAGTGCCTTTGCCCACAAGGGCGGTATCCATGTTAGCGCAGTGATGAAAAATGCCTCTACCTATGAACATATTCCGCCTGAAAAGGTGGGTAATAAAAGGCGCGTATTAGTCTCCGAGCTGGCTGGGGCTAGCAATCTACGGTATAAAGCAGCAGAGATGGGCCTAAAATTAGACGGCCGCCAGACAAGTGATGTGGTGGAATGCATTAAGGAGCTCGAACGGCAGGGTTATCAGTTTGAGGGAGCTGAGGCCTCCCTGGAGCTTCTCTTACGTAAGGCCAGCGGGGAATACCGCCAGCCCTTTCAGGTGGATTACTTCCGGATCTTAGTAGAAAAGAGGGAAGATCAGGAGGCTACTGCTGAGGCTATTGTTAAGCTCCGGGTAGGTGACCAGGTAGTACACACGGCGGCGGAAGGGAACGGCCCGGTTAATGCGCTGGATAATGCCCTGCGTAAAGCCTTAGAAGAATTTTTCCCTGCCATCCGGCGTATGCGCTTGACTGACTACAAAGTTAGGGTACTAGATGAGGAGGCGGCCACCAGCGCCAAGGTACGGGTATTGATCGAATCCCGGGACGCTAACAATTCCTGGAGTACAGTGGGAGTATCTACCAACATCATCGAGGCTAGCTGGGAGGCCCTGCTAGATAGTATGGAATATGCTTTACTTAAAGAGGGTGCTCAAAGAGAGGCGGCGGGAGCTTAAAAGGTATAGATGTGCAAGAACTGCTTATTTGCTTGCAGCTTCTTCTTTAGCAGGATGGCCGTATTTTAACCTTATGGGCGGGGCTGCGGGGAGCTTAATTTCTTGGTGCTTTTTAATATCCGGGCGGATGTTATAAAGTGTGCTTAAGTTATCTATAAGACCGCCTGTAAAGGTTAAACCTTTTTCCAGGGTATCAGGATCCCCGATGGCCTTGATCACAATAGGATAGAGGAGTTTCTGGCCGTTTACTGTGTGGTAGATACTGCGGCCTTCTTCTTTATCCAGTATAAATGTGGCCGGGGTTACACGGTGGTCGTTTATAGCGATGGCCTCGGCACCGGAAACCCAAAGTTCATTTACCAGGTCCACCAGGTCAGTATCCAGAAGAGGGGCATCGCCAGTGAAACTTACGGTGATCCCGGGGCCCTTTACAGGAATAAGTCCTAGGGCGATCTTCAAGCGCAGGAGCTCCTTTTCCAGGGCGACCTGGGCTTTATCACTTTCTCCCCAGGTATTAGTTAAAGCCTGAAGCTGTTCCTCAAGCTCATTGACTTCTTGGACGAGCTGGCTACGCTTGGCATTAGAATTTTTCCACATGGCTACCAGATCCTCTGTTTTCTGGGCTTCCAGAGAGCTAGCCAGGAGCCTTTGTGTACGAAATTGTAAAGCCAAAAGGATGCCTAGGATGACCAATACTACTGTTAGACAGGTTTGACACCAGACTCTACGCGGGAGCATGAGCTTAATTACCTCCTTAATTGGCTGGGCGAACATATTGGGATGGTAGAGCGCCTTTATAAGCAGGGAGCACTATTTGGGAAGCTTTGGTTAATTTAACAGGAAACTCCCGGCTCTTAAGATAAGTGAATTCCTCTGAGCGTAAGATGGCAGCCTCTAACTTTTCTGGATCGCCTATAGCCTTTATCTCATAGGGCGGAGCCAAGCGAGTAGAATTGACCAGGATAACTGTACCTACGCAGCGTATATCTGAAGTAGTTACTAAACGCTGGCCATTTACAGCTATGCCCTCCGCCCCTGCAGCCTTTAATTCATTGACCAAATAGAGGATATTTTTATCATGGATAATATAATTTTCTGGGTTATAGGTAGCAGGAGAACTTGTTTTAGCTGCCTGAGCCCCAGCAGTGTTATCATCTAAGGTAATAATTATGCCAGGACCTGTGAGGGGTACCAGGCCAGCTGACACTTTAAGTTCGTCTAGTTGTTGTTGCAACCCGGTCAAACGGTTCTCAAAGCGGGCTTGGTTTTTTTGGTTTTCTTCTAGTTTTTGGCGTAGAGTAGCGATTCTTTCTTCTAATCCTTTGTTCTCCTGTTCTAGGGCATGGATCACTTCGATTAGACTAGTATCTTTTTTGTTTTGGGCAGCGCTGGTGAGCTGGGTGCGTAGCTGCCAAGCCACTAGCAGTCCAGAAAGGAAACATATTCCAACTAAAGAGATAAACCGGCGCAATTTACTTTTCCTCCTTTACGGTCTATTCTAGCTTAAGCCTTAAGGGATCTGCAACTGACAAAAAGGGGAAAGATTAAATTAAAAAAGGGTTTTACGGTGTTCTGTCGAATGAAGTGAGGGGTGGGAATTTTGGAAGCCCTCTGGTCACGCTTAGCAGAGTTAAATTTTTGGGATGTGTTGCGCCTTATTGTAGATATTGCTATAGTGTCTTATGTAATCTATAGGTTTCTTTTGCTTATCCGGGGAACCAGGGCGGTCCAATTGCTTAAAGGCCTAGCTGTGTTAGTGGTAGCTTCTGTAGTGGCAGAGAAATTGCAGCTTACTACCATTACTTGGCTTTTAAGCCAGCTCCGTTTAGTGATTGTGGTCGCCTTGCCGGTGGTCTTTCAACCGGAATTACGCCGCGCCCTGGAACAGCTTGGCCGGGGCAAATTTTTTGCTCGCCCTTTTAGGTTATTGGGTACGGAAGACATGGCCCGGGTTATAAGTGAATTGGTAAGGGCGACACAGGTGTTAGCTAAAGGCAAGACAGGGGCTTTAATTGTAGTAGAACGGGAAACGGGTCTCAACGATTATATTGAAACAGGCATCCGCGTGGATGCTGTGGTCTCGGCTGAGCTACTTATAAACTTATTTGTCCCCCTTACCCCCTTTCACGACGGGGCTGCTATCATTCGAGGCGATCGGGTGATAGCTGCGGGTTGTTTTCTCCCTCTTTCTGATAGCCCCTACCTCAGTAAGCAATTGGGTACTAGGCACCGGGCAGCTTTAGGGATAAGCGAGATTTCTGATGCAGTGGTTATAGTGGTTTCCGAAGAAACTGGAGCTATATCGGTGGCAGAAGGGGGACGGTTAACCCGCTTCCTGGACGAAAGGAACCTGCGAGAACTGCTACAAAGTTTGCTTTTACCGCAGTCCAATCATAGCTCCTTTTTCTGGCCCTGGAGGTCCTAAAGGATGTTGGAACGCTGGCGGGAAAACTTAGGTGTGAAACTTCTGGCCGTAACTTTAGCTCTTATTCTGTGGCTTTATGTAACTTCGGAACAGAATCCCACCACTGAACACGTGGTACGTATCCCCTTGGAAGTGGAGAATTTAAGCGCAGGACTGGTAGTGGCCAATTTGCCTTCCGAGGTCCAAATAAGGTTAGAGGGCCGTAAAGGGCAGATAAAGAACTTGTTGCCCAGGGATATTAGAGCTTATGTGGACCTGCGGGCGGCCAGGGTCGGTGAAAATACCCTTCCTGTCCAAGTAACCCTCCCGGAAGGGGTTAGACTAGTGCGGGTTAACCCGGCCCAGGTGACAGTAAAGGTAGAGCAGGTTCAAGAAGTTTCCCTTCCTGTCCAAGTTAACTTAAATGGAGAACCTGCGGGTGGTTACCGGGCCCTAGATCCTATCCTTAAACCCTCCCAAGTAATAGTTTCGGGACCCGAAGCGCTCCTTAAAGAGATAGGGAAGGTATATGTAGAAGTGAAGCTCGACCAGGCGCGGGGGAACTACTTAGCTCAACTACCAGTACAGGTGGTTGATCGGGAGGGCCACCCTTTAAGCCGCTGGCTTACCCTTAAACCAGAAAGCGTGGAGGTATTCGTTCCGGTAGTCCAGGATATGCCTAGCCGGATGGTCGCTATTAGGCCGCGGCTGGTGGGAGAACCAGCAGCAGGGTACCAGATAAAGAGAGTAATTTTGCATCCCGAAGTAGTGGAGGTATTGGCTCCATATAATGTGCTAGCAACTTTAGATAACCTTTACACTACTCCTATTAACATCGCGGGGGCTCGCAAGAATATTATAGTGGAAAGCCAACTGGAGATACCGCCGGGTGTCCAGCTCAGTAGCTTCCCGCGAGTTCGCGTAATAGTGGAGATTGAAAGGGTGGGATAGGTGTGGGGAGGTTATTCGGAACCGATGGTGTACGGGGTGTGGCTAATAAAGAGTTAACCCCGGAGCTGGCCTTTAAGCTAGGCCGGGCGGGTGCTGCCATTTTAGCCAGGGGTCATACCCGGGTTCGGGTAGTTGTAGGGAGGGATACTAGGATTTCCGGCGATATGCTGGAGGCAGCCTTAGTGGCCGGCATTTGTTCGGTGGGCGGTGATGTGCTCAAGGTGGGGATTATACCTACCCCGGCGGTGGCCTGGCTTACCAGAGCTTTAGGTGCTGATGCGGGGGTGGTTATTTCAGCTTCCCATAATCCGGTAGCAGATAATGGTATTAAGTTTTTTAGCTCCCAGGGCTTTAAACTGCCGGACCCTGTAGAAGAAGAGATTGAAAGGGAAGTGTTAAAAGAGAAGGATGAACTCCCCCGGCCCACAGAAGGAAATTTAGGGCGAGTATGTGAGGTCCCGGAGGGAGCTGATAAGTATGTATCTTATGTGTGTTCTACTACTAAAAAGACTCTTGCGGGGCTTAAAGTAGTATTAGATGTAGCTAATGGTGCTGCCTACCAGGTGGCTCCGGAAGCGCTTCGCCGTCTAGGTGCGGAGGTTATAGTCCTCAATAATGCTCCCAATGGAACTAATATCAATGTAGGTTGCGGTTCTACCTGCCCTGAAGTTTTAGCTAAGGCTGTAAAAGAATCCCGGGCCGATGTAGGCTTGGCCTTCGATGGAGATGCCGACCGGGTTATTGCGGTAGATGAGGAAGGCCAGGTGGTAGATGGAGATGCTATTATGGCTATCCTGGCCTTGTACCGCCAGAAGCAGGGAGGCCTTCCAGGCGGGAGAATAGTGGTGACTGTTATGAGTAATTACGGCCTCCATCAAGTCTTGACTGCGGCCGGGCTTAAGGTACATCAGACTCAGGTGGGGGATCGTTATGTACTAGAAGAGATGCTTCGTACAGGTGCTATGCTGGGGGGTGAGCAATCGGGGCATATTATCCTTTTGGAATATAATACTACAGGGGATGGATTGATCACCGGCTTACAGCTTTTGCAGGTTATGGTGGACACGGGGAAGCCCTTAAAGGAGTTGGCGGCAGTTATGCCCCGCTTTCCCCAGTTGCTAGTGAACGTACCTGTCCGGGATAAGGAACAGGCCATGGCGGATCCTGTTCTTTTAGCAGAAGTGGAAAGAGCCCGGGAAAAGTTGGGGGGAAGAGGCCGGATACTTGTACGGCCTTCAGGGACCGAGCCTTTTTTAAGGCTTATGGCTGAGGGGCCCGATGAACAGGAACTTCAGGAGATTTTAAGCCGCCTGGAGAGGGTGGTCAGGAGGCTAAGCTAAAGGGATGATTTTATAACCGAAGAGAAGCCGCTCATAGGGGCTGGTAAAGTAGGGTTAAAAGCCCAGTTCAAGGAGGTGGTGTTATAGAGAAATAAAGGGGAGTTTTCATCTGGGAGAGAGGTTAAAGCACCAAGATTAAAAGACCTTACTAATTCAAGCGCCTGGACCGCCAGCTAAAGTTACACCCTTTAGGCTTTGAGCCGGCGGTTGACGAGGAAGGGGTTAATCGAGGTTTTCGGCGGGTGCCCCTCGGTTGGTTACGACCGTTAAAGGCGCTACAAAACCCGGGAGCAATCCCGGGGACAAAGGGCGCCGGGTAACCTTTGATCTCTCTCCTTACATGAGCCCACCTTATAGCTTTGATCTTACCCTCCTTGTCTTCTGTCACCAGCGAGGTTGGGAGTGAGGTTGTTTTTCCCACTTTAGGCGTGGGCTTATCTTCTCCTGAAGCGCTTTTGCCATTTTAAATCCAATATTTACCAAGTTCTGTTGGGAGAAGGAGGAACCTTAAGATGTGTGGGATCATCGGTTACCAGGGTTACCGGGAAGCGGTGCCCGTATTGCTGGAAGGATTGGAAAGGCTCGAATACCGGGGCTACGATTCCGCCGGTATCGCAATAATAGAGGGAAGGGAACTTAAGGTTGCCAAAAGGGCAGGTAAGTTGGTAGAGCTTAAGGCTCACCTTAACGGTTACTTTGGCTCAGCGCGGGTGGGTATCGGACACACCCGGTGGGCTACCCATGGCCGACCCACCGATACTAACGCTCATCCCCACTTGGATTGTAGCGGGAACTTCGCCGTAGTGCACAATGGGATTATTGAAAATTACCAAGAACTAAAGCAATGGCTTACCGCGGAGGGCCATCACTTTCTTTCGGAAACCGACACCGAAGTCCTAGTTCACTTGATAGAACACTATTATCGAGGCGACCTCTTGCAAGCAGTCCAAAGGATGTTGCCTAAATTACAGGGCTCTTACGCCCTGGCTGTAATAAGCCCGTGCCATCCGGAAGAGATAGTAGGTGTACGCCAGGATAGCCCGCTTATCGTAGGCTTGGGGGAAGGGGAGACTTTCCTGGCCTCCGACATCCCAGCTTTGCTCCCTTACACCCGGGATACGTACATCCTCGAGAACGGCGAAGTGGTTTATGTCACGCCGGAAGGCGTCCGCATCCTAGATTCTTACGGACAGCCTAGGGGAAAACAAGTATTTCACGTTACCTGGGATTTAGAAGCAGCCGAAAAGGGTGGTTATGCCCATTTTATGCTTAAAGAGATCCATGAACAACCCCGAGCCTTACGGGATACTTTGGCTAGCCGGCTAGATGTATCTTCCGGCGGGGTTAAGCTAGAAGGGGTAAACTTGACTTCAGAGGAAGCCCGGTCTTTGCAGAAGGTGGTACTTATCGCCTGCGGTACGGCCGCCTACGCAGGAATGGCGGGTAAGTATATATGGGAAAGACTCTTACGGTTGCCTGTGGAATTCGATGTAGCTTCCGAGTTCCGTTACCGGCAGCCACTATTAGATGAACATACCCTAGCCCTGGTCATCAGCCAGTCGGGCGAGACGGCGGATACCTTGGCTGGCCTGCGGGAAGCTAAAAAGCATAAGGCTAGGATACTGGCTATTACTAATGTGGTCGGAAGCTCAGTAGCCCGGGAAGCCGATGATGTGCTTTACACTTGGGCCGGGCCCGAGATAGCTGTGGCTTCTACTAAAGCCTATCTTACCCAGCTTGCAGCCCTATATCTCTTGGCCCTTTACTTGGGGCGGGCGAGGGGAGAGGCTACTTGGGCCCTGGAACTGGCCCGGGAATTAGCTTGTGCCCCTTCGAAAGTAGAAAAAATATTTGATTTGGAAGAAGAAATACAGGAACTGGCGAGTAACCTAGCCCCCCATGAGCACGCCTTCTACCTGGGCCGGGGTTTGGATTATGCGGTAGCTTTGGAGGGGGCCCTCAAACTTAAGGAGATTTCTTATCTCCATGCCGAGGCCTGCCCGGCAGGAGAACTTAAACATGGCCCTTTAGCTCTCATAGAAGACGGGACACCGGTGATAGCCCTGGCTACCCAAGAGGACTTGCTGGAGAAAATGCTGAGCAATATAAAAGAGGTTAAAGCCCGCGGAGCTTGGGTATTAGCCCTAGCCTTAGAAGGAAACGAAGCGGTAGCTCAAGAGGCTGATCGAGTGCTTTATTTGCCGCGCATCCACCCGATCCTCTCTCCTTTGGTGTCCGCTGTGCCTTTACAGCTTTTGGCTTATTATGTAGCTAAAGCCAGGGGCTGTCCCATAGACAAACCTCGTAACCTGGCCAAAAGCGTGACCGTAGAGTAAGAGCCTCCTTAGCCCTGGCCATAGCGCCAGGGCTAAAAGAATTTTAGGAGACCTTTAGAGGAGAAGTTTATTGCTTGCCAGCCTTTCCTCTATGAGCTTTAGGTTATAGTTTTGGAGAAACCTTTTAGAAGGTAAACCTAAGGAAAAACCTAAAGAGGAAGGAGACATAATCCTCTATGGGCCAAGTATTTCCCTCGGTTTGCCCGCTGGACTGCCCGGATACCTGTGGGCTCTTGGTAGAAGTGGAGGGAGGTAAAGTAATTAAAGTAACTGGAGACCCGGAGCATCCTTTCACCCAGGGTTTTATCTGTGCCAAGATGCGGCATTACCCTCTCCTTATCCATTCTCCTGAGCGAATCTTAACCCCCCTTAAACGTACAGGTCCTAAAGGGAGCGGCCAGTTTAAGCCTATCTCTTGGGAGGAAGCGCTGAAAGAGATAGCCTGCCGGTGGGGAGAGATTATAGATACTTATGGAGCCGAGGCCATACTACCTTATTCCTACGCGGGAGTTATGGGACTGATCCAGCGGAATGCCGGGCATCCTTTTTTCCACCGGCTGGGCGCATCGATCCTAAAAAGAACCATCTGTTCCCCAGCGGCTGACGCTGGCTGGCAGCTAGTGATGGGGGAAACGATGGGGACAGACCCGGAAACAGTTATCTACTCTGACTTTATTATCTTATGGGGTACCAACTCGGTTTCTACCAACCTCCACTTTGCCTCCCTGGTAAAGAGAGCCCAACATCAAGGAGCCCGGGTGGTATTAATAGATGTTTACCGCACCCGAACAGCGAGTTTAGCCGATGAAGTGGTCTTGGTAAAACCAGGAAGCGATGCTGCCCTAGCCTTAGGGATGATGCATGTACTGGCCGAAGAGGGCTTGGTGGATGAGGATTTCCTCGCGCGTTATGTGGTGGGCTACGAGCGGTTAAAAGCTGAGGTCCTACCCCATTTCCCATCCCACCGGGTGGAGGAATTAACCGGGGTACCAGCTGGCCGGGTGATAAATTTGGCCCGGGAATACGGGAAAGCTAAGGCTCCCTTCATCCGTATAGGCCACGGCCTTTCGCGCCGCAGCAACGGGGCCATGACTATACGGGCTATAACTTGCCTGCCCGCCCTGGTAGGGGCTTATAGAAAAAAGGGCGGGGGAGCCTTGCAATCTACTGGCACTGGTATAGCCTTTAACCTGGAGGTAATCACCCGGCCCGATCTTAAACCCAAACCGGTCAGGGAAATTAACATGGTCCAGCTAGGCCGCGCTTTGACCTCTGGCCTTCATCCTCCTATTAAAAGCCTGTACGTTTACCATGCCAATCCCGCTGCTGTGACCCCTGACCAGAACCGCGTTATTGCTGGGCTTAGCCGGGAAGACCTCTTTACCGTTGTACATGAGCGCTTCATGACCGATACAGCCCTTTACGCCGACCTTATCCTGCCGGCCACTTTTTCAGTGGAACAATGGGATATCTATCGTAGCTATGGCCACTTTTACATCCAAATGTCTCGACCTGTTATTTCTCCTCCTGGCCAGGCTAAAAGCAATTGGCAGACTTTCTGCCTTTTGGCTCAAGAGCTAGGCTTTGAGGAGGATATTTTCCGCAGTACAGAAGAGGAACTTATACGAAAGCTTTTAGCCTCGCCCACCCCTTTCCTTGAAGGGATCTCCTATAATTTTTTAGCTAGCGGCCGACCAGTACGTATAAATACTGGCCACCTTAAGGAGAAAAAGTTCTTCACCCCTTCAGGTAAAATAGAAATTTATTCTTTCCAAGCCCTGGCTAAGGGGCAGCCGGCATTACCACAATATATACCTCTTAAAGAGGAACTCAAAGAGCTATATCCCTTCCAGTTGATAACCGCTCCTGCCCATTATACCCTTAACTCCAATTTTGCCCAGCTTAAATCTTTACAGGATAAAGAGGGTGGGCCCCACATTTTAGTAAACCCGGGGGATTGTCGTAAGAAGGGGCTTATTAATGGTGGTTGGGCCGAAGTATATAACCACTATGGATCCTGCTTCTTAAAAGTGGTAGAAACTGAAGATGTCCCGCCTGGTATAGTGGTGGCCCCAGGGGTATGGTGGCTTAAAGATTCCCCAGGGAAAAGAAATGTAAATACTCTAGTGGGGGATGAGCTCACGGACCTAGGAGAAGGGAGTACTTTCTATGGCTTTCGGGTTGATCTGCGGCGGGCCTTTTAACGTATCGTCCAGCTTAATAGATTTTGGGCATGTCCCTGGAGGATTTTGTGGGCTGTTTAAGATGATTTGGAGTAAGCTTAAGTTTTGACTAATGTTTACCATTAAAGGATTTTAAAGCCTAAATGGCGAATATTAGTTTAGCCAGGATGGAACACCGAGAAAAAGGTGGCGATTTTCGTGTCAGAACAAGTTCTAAAAGAGATCCTTGGTGAACTAAAAACTTTAAACTACCGCATGGGCAACCTAGAGCAAGGGCAACAGGAGTTAACTGGGCGCCTTGGCAATCTAGAGCGAGGGCAGCAAGAAGTTATTGGTCGTATCAGCAATCTAGAGGAAGGGCAGCAAGAACTTGTTGGGAGCATCAGCAATCTAGAGCATGGGCAGCAAGAACTCACTGGGCGTATTGGGAATCTTGAACGAGGTCAACAGGAGTTAACTGAGCGTATCGGGAATCTTGGGCGAGGGCAACAAGAGCTCGCTGGGCGTATTGATAATCTTGAGCGGGGGCAACAGGAGTTAACTGAGCGCATCGGCAATTTAGAGCAAGGGCAACAGGAGCTTGTTGGTCGTATCAGCAACCTAGAGCAAGGCCAACAGGAACTGGCCGGACACATCAGCAATCTGGAACGGGGCCAACAAGAACTCACTGGGCGTATTAGCAACCTAGAACGGGGGCAACAGGAACTCGCCGGGCGTATCACTAATGTAGAGCAAGGTCAGCAAGAACTTACAGGCCGCATAGGTGACCTGGAGGGCCGTATGGGTAATTTAGAAGGCCGCATGGGGAAACTGGAGGTTCGCATAGAAAACATAGAGGGTCGCATAGACAACCTAGAAGGCCGCATAGATAACTTAGATGGTCGCCTAAGTAACCTAGAAGGCCGCATAGACAACTTAGATGGTCGTATAGGCAACCTAGAAGGTCGCCTGGGTAATCTAGAGGTCCGCATAGATAATTTAGACCAAGGGCAGCAAGAGCTTGCCGGTCGCATCGGAAGTTTGGAACAGGGCCAACAAGAACTTGTCGAGCGTATGGGTGAGTTAGAGCAAGGGCAGCAGGAAATAAATAGCAGGCTAAACAAGATTGAACTCCGTATGGAAAGTGAGCTAATTGAGAAAACCCGTGCCCTATACGATGGTTTCCTCCTTAGAGGAGACCAGATTGAGAACTTAAGAAAGCACCTTGATGAACGGCTAGATGCTATTATCCTTGACCTCAATTACCTGGTTAGAAAAACCGCTCAACAAGAAACTGCAATTCAAGAACTAAAGCGTGCTAGATAAGCTTTCCTTTATGTCTTGGACTTTACCACCTTGAAGGCGGGAATTTTATAGAAACCTTCTGCTCTGTTAAAATATATTCCATGGAGAAAATACCTTTAAAGGAGGTTTTTACAAATTGCAGCCTAACTCTCTTCTGGAAGAGTTATCACAGCCTGGCCAGACCAAAATGGTACTTATAGTCCTAGATGGACTAGGTGGCTTGCCCGTCCCAGAACTAGGTAATAAGACCGAATTAGAAGCTGCAGCTACACCTAACCTAGATGAGCTAGCTGCTAGATCTTCCTTGGGGCTAGCTTACCCAGTGATGCCAGGTATAACCCCAGGTTCTAGTGCTGGGCACCTAGCCCTTTTTGGCTATGACCCGGTAAAGTATGTGATAGGCCGGGGGATCTTAGAGGCTTTAGGTATAGGTTTTGACATTAAGCCTCAGGATATAGCTATCCGGGGTAATTTCTGCACTGTAGAAAAAAAGGGAAGTGAGCTAGTAGTTACCGACCGCCGGGCAGGGCGGCCGAGTACTGAGCATACAGTTAGAATATGCCAAAGGCTACAAGAAGAGATACCAGAAATCGAGGGAGTAGAAGTATTTATCCGGCCAGTTAAAGAGCACCGGTTTGTGACCGTATTAAGGGGAGAGGGGCTAGATGCCAGGGTGAAGGATACTGACCCGCAGAAAGAGGGACTAGCGCCATTAACTCCTGAGCCTCTAGTACCTGAGGCCAGCCGCACAGCTAGTGTGGCGCGCAAGCTCCTAGAAAAAATAGCTAAGCTTTTAGCCGATGAACCCAAGACCAATTATGCTCTCTTGCGCGGTTTCTCCCGCCAGCCAGGTCTCATCCCTTTTCCTGAGCGGTTTAAACTAAAAGCCGGGGCTATCGCAGTGTATCCCATGTACAGGGGACTGGCTTCTTTGGTAGGTATGGATCTCCTTACCGTAAAGGGGGAAACACTAGCCGATGAAATAAGCACTTTAAAAGAACACTGGAGGGAGTATGACTTTTTCTTCTTACACCTAAAGGCTACAGACTCTAGAGGAGAGGACGGGGACTTTAATGGTAAGATCAAAGTAATAGAGGATTTCGATAAACACCTTCCTTCTATCTTAGAACTAAAGCCTGATGTCCTGGTGATTACCGGCGATCATTCTACCCCTTCTCTATATGCTGCCCACAGCTGGCACCCGGTTCCCTTTTTGTTACATTCGCGCTGGGTACGCGCGGAAAGGGAGACTGGCTTTAACGAATATACTTGTGCCCGGGGTATGCTGGGCCAATTCCCCCTTTTATACACTATGAATTTTATGTTAGCCCATGCTGGCCGCCTGGAAAAGTTTAGCGCTTAAGTTTGAAAGCTTTAAGGCTGGGGTGTGATAGAAAGGGTGTAAGGCGGGCTTGAAAATTTCCCTTATTCAATTTGCCCCAGAGAGAAAAGAGCTCGAGAAAAACTTAAGGCGAATGGAAGAGTACTTAGCAGAGGTACCTAAAGATACAGAAGTTATTTTGTTACCGGAAGCTTGGATGGGCTCTCAAGTGCTTACCGAAGAAAAATATAAGGAGCTGGTGTTCCAGTTATACAAGCGGCTCCCCCAGGAGGGCCCCCTTCTTATTCCTGGAGCCCAGTATGTAAATATGGGGTCTAAGGTGTATTCCTTGGGTATGGCCTTAGGGGGCAAACTAAAGGAGCCCCTTTATTACCCAAAGATATTCCCTTCCCAAGCCATCGGGGAGAGAGCTTATGTAGAGCCAGGTAATAGGCTATTAGTAATAGAGCACCAGGGTTCGGGTATCGGGATATTGGTGTGTGTAGATCTTTTTTACCCTGAACTAGCCCGGAACCTTGCCCTCCGTGGCGCCCTTCTTATCCTAAATCCAGCTAACATCCCTGAAGAAAGGATGCCCTTATGGCATAGCCTAGGGCTTACTAGGGCTTGTGAAAATACTGTATTCCTGGCCATGGCTAATAATACCTATACCTATTACCCGGATGGCAGGGAAGTTAAGGGGGAAAGCTTTGTAGCCTACCCCGATGGGTACACCCTTTTAACCTGTGGAAAAGAACCGGGAGTGTATACTCTTGACCTCGACCTCTCCCTTATACCCCGCGTACGCCAGAGATGGCCTTACCTGGAAGATATAAGAAAAAGGTTTACCGATGAAAGAGGACCTTTTTAAGGGGGATTCTTATGGTTTTAAAAGGTAATTGCGTAATAGCCCAGTCCGGCGGGCCGACACCTGTTATCAATAATAGCCTTTACGGGTTGATAGAGGAGGCCTGGAAGAAGGAAGAGATCGCCGCTCTTTATGGTGCCCTTTACGGGATAACCGGGCTTCTTAAGGAAAGACTAATAGATTTAAAGAAAGAAGACATCGCTGTTCTTAAAGGCCTACGTTATACCCCCGGTGCTGCCCTGGGCTCTTGCCGGCATAGACTTAAGGCAGAAGAATACCCCCGGCTTTTAGAAATATTTAAACGCCATAACATCCGCTATTTTTTCTATATCGGCGGCAACGATTCCATGGATACGGTATATAAAATAAACAGGCTAGCCCAAGAAGAAGGGTACGAAATGCGGGTAGTGGGGGTGCCTAAAACTATAGATAACGACTTGCCTGGCACTGATCATTGCCCTGGATATGGGAGCGCAGCTAAGTATATTGCCAGCGTAGTGCGGGAGACTGGGCTAGATCTTAAAGGGATGCTATCCCAAAACAGGGTGACCCTTTTGGAAACCATGGGCAGGAATACGGGCTGGCTGGCAGCAGCAGCTATGCTAGCTAAGAGATCCCCTGAAGAAGCGCCTCACCTTATTTATCTCCCTGAAAGGCCTTTTAATATCGATAAATTCCTTTCTGATGTAAAAGTAGTTTACCAGGAATACGGCTATGCCTATGTTGTGGTAGCTGAGGGGCTTAAAGATATAAACGGTAATTATATTGTAGCTGAGGAAAGCAAGGATGTTTTTGGCCATAGGCAGTTAGGAAGTGGCCTAGCTGCTTACTTAAAAAATGCCATCGAGGGATCCTTACCAGTAAAGGCTAGATACATTGTACCCAGCACTGCCCAGCGTAGCTCTATGCTTTATGCCTCCAGGACGGACGCGGAGGAAGCCTATCTAGTGGGGAAGGAAGCTGTAAGCCTTGCTTGCCAGGGGCTTTCCGGTATTATGGTAACTCTAGAAAGGGAAAAAGGTAGCCCGTATCTTTGCCGGGTGGGCTATATAGATGTAGCCCAAGTCGCTAATCAAGAAAAAAGCGTACCTTTAGAGTGGATAACTCCAGAAGGAAACTTCTTGACTAGGGATTTTATAGAATACGCTTTGCCGCTGATACAAGGGGAGATCCAGGTGCCTTTTGCTGGGGGCCTGCCGGATTATGCAAAGCTGAACGTGGAGAGGAAGTAGAGAGGGGCTAATAGGGGCAGGTGGGAAATTTTTTTAAAAACCAGAAGGAATCTTTTATTGTACGTCGAATATATGACAACGATAGACAAAGACAACGTTATCAAGCCTGAGGAGTCTGGTATTTTTGGAGAACAATAAAAAAGATACTTTTAGATCTATTCCTACCATAAAAGACGTAGCTATTGCTGCCGGTGTTTCCTTAAAGACGGTATCGCGTGTGATAAATAATAGCGATAACGTAAGACCTGAGACGCGGGAGAAGGTATTAGCGGCCATTAAAGCAATAGGTTACCAGCCCAATGCCATCGCCCGGAGCCTCAGGGTAAAAAAGACTTATACCATCGGCGTAATTATTGCTGATATTACTAACAGTTTTTACAGCGCCATTGTCCGGGGCATTGAAGATGTAGCGGTTAGTAAAAATTATAGCGTGCTCATAGCCAATTCTGATGAGGTATTAAAAAAAGAAAAGCTTTACGCCCGGGTCTTTGTAGAAAAGCAAGTAGAGGGGATGATTATTGTACCGGCCAGCGGTTCGCAAAAATATCTAGAAAACCTGGCGGGGCATTTGCCCTTAGTCTTTGTAGACCGTTACCCGGAGGGGATAAGCGCTCCTGTAGTTAAAGTAGAAAACGAGAAAGGCGCCTATGATCTTACTTCTCACCTTCTAGATCATGGCTATGAAGAGATAGCTTTTATCGGATACGAGCCTGCCTTGACAACTGCCCAGGAACGCTTTGCTGGTTTTCAAAAAGCATTGCAGGAACGGGGGTTAAAGCCTAGACCAGAATTAATCAAGACAGGGAATAAAACTGTGCTAGATGCTTATCACGCTACCGAGGAAGTTTTAAAGCAGCCACGCCGGCCCCAGGCGATATTTGCTGCTAATAACTTCATGATGCAGGGTGCCTTACGCGCCTTAAACCATGCCGGATTAGAAGTGCCGCGCGATGTGGCCGTGGTGGGATTTGATGATTTTGAGATGGCCGATGCTTTTCGCCCTCGCTTAACTGTAGTTTCCCAGCCTGCCTATACTATAGGCCGGGAGGCAGCGTGTTTACTTTTTAGCAAGATGGAAAACCGTAGTGGAGGAGCAGAAGCTGTTGTATTACCTACGGAATTGATAATACGAGAATCGTGCGGATGCTTGCGAAGAAAGTTGGAACATGAATTGCGGTTCAGGTAGGGTGTTCTACAGGGATTGACAACGTTGCCAAAGATTAAAGAAGTTTCTTTAAAGGGGAGTTTGAAGTGTGGCGGAAGTAATATGTTTAGGCATTATGGTAGCTGACCTGGTGGGGCGGCCGGTACGAGGTCTTCCGGAAAAGGGGAAATTGGTTTTAGTAGACGAGATGGAGCTTCATACCGGCGGGTGTGCTGTGAATACGGCTATAGCTTTAAGAAAGCTAGGGATCAAAACCGGGGTTATAGGTAAAGTGGGGAGGGATGTTCTGGGAGACTTTATAGTAAACCGATTAAATCAGGTAGGGATTGATACCAGGGGAGTTAAGCGGGATCCCAGTACTACTACTTCGGCCACCATGGTAATGGTCAATGAAGACGGTGAGCGCAGTTTTATCCATTATGTAGGTTGCAATGCCAAACTGACTCCCGAGGATATTGATTGGGACATAGTAAAGGGAGCACGGATCCTGCATATTGCTGGAAGCCTGATCATGCCTGGGTTTGATGGAGAACCAACAGCAGAAGTTTTAAAAAAGGCCAAAGATATGGGTTGTCTTACAAGTATGGATACAGCCTGGGATCCGAGTGATAGGTGGATGCAAGTTTTAAAACCGAGTCTTCCTTATGTGGATGTTTTCTTGCCTAGCCTGGAAGAAGCTAGAAAGTTAAGCGGTTATGATAAGGTAGAAGAAATGGCCGATGTTTTTCTGGAAGTTGGCGTGAAAATAGTGGCTATAAAGATGGGTGAAAAGGGATGTTATATTCGAACAAATAAAGAACAATTGATGCTTCCAGCATTTAGTGTCAAGGCTGTAGATGCGACAGGTGCAGGAGATGCTTTTGTAGCAGGTTTTTTAGCTGGTTTAGTTAAGGGACTGGATTTAGAAAGTACCGCCAAGCTAGCTAACGCTGTAGGTGCCCTCGCTGTTACGGCTATAGGAGCTTCTAGCGGGATACGTAGCTGGGAAGAAACTCAGGCTTTTATAGCAGCGAATGCTTAAGAAATTAATGAGGAAAGGAGAAGAACTTACTATGCTCTACCCGCTCAAGTTCAAACCTCACCTGCGTTTTTATCCCTTCGGCGGTTACAAGATAGCTCAGATGTTCAATAAAGAAGATATCCCGAAAGATCGGCCGGTAGCCGAGAGCTGGGAGATCAGTGCCTGTCCTGGCTCTGAAGGAATCATTAAGAACGGTCCTCTAGCCGGCTTAAACCTACAGGAAGCAGTGGATAAGCTCCAGGCTGATTTGGTAGGAGAGGTTATCTGGGAACGTTACGGGAATTACTTCCCCCTTTTAATAAAGTTTCTAGATGCAGCTAAAGTGTTACCTCCCCAAGTTCACCCTGATGATGAATATGCTGCCAAAGTAGGCCTACCCTACCGGGGCAAAACAGAGGCGTGGTATATTCTCCAGGCTGACCCGGGGGCAGAAGTTTGGTGCGGGAGTAAGCCGGGACTTACTCTAGAAGAGTTCCGGAGGCTGATTGAACAAGGCGATACCTTTGCTCCCATGAAGAAGCTAAAGACCAAGGCAGGGGATGTTTACTTCGTTCCTGCCGGGCATCTCCATGCCATTGGTGCCGGGAACTTTATCGTTGAAGTGCAGCAAAATAGTGACGCTATCTTCGCCTGGGACTGGCTGGACTGGGAGATAGATGAAGAGAGGCGGAAAAGCGATATCGAGCACAGTTTGGCCGCGGCTGTAATTCAGGAGGGAGACCCAGAGGATATTCCACCTATAAAGTTAGAAAGAGGGAAAAACCTCCAGGAGTATCTATGTGCCTGCCGTTACTTCACCATGGAGCGGTTGGTCCTCCATGAACCCTGGACCGAAATTGGGGATCCGAGGCGGTTTACGGCATTGATTCCGGTAGCGGGGCAAGGGCAACTTCGTTACAAAGATGGTATAGAGAAAGTTAAAGCCGGTGAATCCATACTTATACCGGCCAAGATGGACTCGTGGACAGTAGAACCGGAAGCAGAGTTGGTCTTAATCCGCGCTATGGTACCGGTGGACTTACGGGAGGATGTCATACAGCCCCTGCGTGAGGCAGGGGTAGACGATGAGCGAATTATATCCCTTGGTGGTTACGTCATCCAGAACGATTTACGCATGTTGCTCGTACCTAAATAACGTAATGGAAGCGGGAAAGGAGTCATGTGCTGCTCTACTTTTACCAAGAATTATAGCGGGGTTAACTTTTAGCGCAAGGGAGGGGATGATCTTTTATGACAGCTAAACTATTATAAATTGAACGTAATTAGTAATGTAAGCCGGAGGTTTTTGAATTTAAGATAATTTTTTACTCGGAGGGGTTAAAATGAAAAACTATAGAAGTGTGAAAAACATTTTGGCATGGGCAATTGTAGCAGTTTTAGCTCTATCGTTAGTGGCATGTGGAGGCCCGAAAAGTGAGGGAACAAAAACCGAAGGTTCATCTAAGCCTACAAAGATAATAGTTGCCGGTGTCGTATTCCAGGAAGACCAGTTCATGAAGTTGCTACAGAAAGGTTACCAGGATGCGGCCAAGGCAGCGGGAGTAGAATGCTTACTAGCTAATACCAATAATGACCAGGCTAAAGAGACAGAGTTAATCAATACCTATGTTGCCCAGAAAGTCAGCGGTATTGCCATAGCTCCCTTGAGCAATACTACTTCGGTGGAGACGCTTAAAAGGGCCTCTGAGCAAGGAGTAAAGATTGCTGTATCTAATACAAACTTAACAAACGCTCCCTTTATTGTAGGCGGCTATACTTCTGACCAGAAGGAACTTGGTAGGCGCACAGGTCAGGAAGCTGCTAAGTTTATCCAAGAAAAACTAGGCGGAAAAGCTAAAATAGCTATTCTCCAATTTAAATCGCTTCTTCCTGAGCAGAGCGGCGACCGCACCAGTGGCTTCCTAGAAGAAGTCAAGAAGCTACCCGGTGTAGAAATTGTGGCGGATCAAGATGCATGGCTGCAGGATAAAGCGATACAGGTAGCAGGAGATATCATCACCGCTCATCCCGATGTTAACATCATCTGGGCTGCAAATGAAGGCGGTACGATAGGCGCTACTATGGCAGTCAAAAATGCAGGTAAAGCTGGCAAAATATTTACTTTTGGAACAGATGCCAGTGAGCAGATAGTTGCTATGTTAAAAGATCCCGCTAACATACTGCAAGCTGTAACAGGCCAAGACCCGTATACTATGGGTTACAAAACCATGGAGACTCTCATAAAAGCTATTAAGGGTGAAGATGTAAGTAGTACTCAAGGGAAATGTATTCCAGTTCCTGGTGTAGTTTTAAGCCGTTCAAATCCCGACGGTATAGCTAAATTTGAAGCCGATCTAAAAGCAAAAATGGGCAAATAATTAAGCATTACAAATGCAAAAGGTGGGGATTTGCGATTTGCAAATCCCCACCTAAAATGCGAGGTAAAATGTGATGAGCGTTTTACAGGCACGTAACATCACAAAAATATATCCTGGCACCGTAGCCTTAGATAACGTATCCATATCTTTTGAAAGCGGTAAAGTCCACGCATTGGTAGGTAAAAATGGTTCCGGAAAATCCACCTTAGTAAAGATATTTTCTGGAGCGGTAGAGCCCACCAGGGGTGAAATTTTGATAGATGGTACCCCCATTAAATTTAGTGATCCGGCGGAAGCTTTTTTAAAGGGTATAGCCACCGTATATCAAGAGCTTAGCCTCGTACCAGGCCTTACAGTAGCAGAAAACATCTTTATGGGAAGATTGCCTACGAAAGGGAGATTTGTAGATTGGAAGAAGACTTATGCCATGGCTAAAGAACTCCTTGAAGAAATGAAAGTAGATATTCCCCCGCAAGAAATAGTCTATAATCTAAGTATGTGGCAGCGGCAGATGGTAGAGATAGTAAAAGCTATGAGCTTTAAACCCAAAGTATTACTATTGGATGAACCTACATCGGCTTTATCTTATAATGAGACCCAATCTCTCTTTAAAATGGTAAAAGAACTTAAGAAAAAAGATGTCATTATAATCTATGTTTCCCACCGTCTCCAAGAGCTTTGGGAGATAGCTGACACATGCACGGTCTTAAGAGACGGGAAACTAATAGGCACCATATCTATGGAAAGTGCCACCCATGAGCAAATAATAAAAATGATGTTTGGCGACGTTAAAATATACACCAGGCCTTCTGATCTCCAAATATCTGATGAAATAGTATTAGAAGTAAAAGACCTAACTCGTAAGAACTATTTTGAAAACATATCTTTTAAGCTGAAAAAAGGAGAAATACTGGGAATAGCTGGGATGTTGGGCTCCGGAAGGACGGAACTTTTAAAATCTATTTTTGGAGCCGATCCCATAGATAACGGTGAGATAATATTAAACGGTAAACACATAAGCAAACCTGATCCTATAAAAATGAAAAAAGAAGGTCTTGTGTTGAGCCCGGAAGACAGAAAAAACGAAGGGTTAAACCTGATGGGTTCAATAAGAGACAATTTATGTCTCGCAAGTCTTGATTTAATAGCCAGTGGCCCCTTCATAAAACCTGAATTAGAAAATAACTTTGCAAATCGACAAGTAAAAGACCTTGAAATAAAGGTAGCGGATATAACCCATCCAGTATCCTCCCTTTCAGGAGGGAATCAGCAAAAAGTAGTAGTGGGTAAGTGGTTAAATACAGATCCCCAAATAATATTGTTCGATGAACCTTCCCGGGGCATCGATGTAAATGCCAAACAACAAATATTTAAGATAATCTGGGACCTGTCAAGAAAGGGTGTATCCAGTATCATAGTATCATCGGAACTAGAAGAACTTTTAGAGATATGCCACAGAATACTCATTATGAGGCAAGGACATATCATAGGAGAAGTAAAGCCGGAAGAAACGAACATAGAACAGCTATATTCACTGTGCATGGGAGTGGGAAGAATTGAAGCTCGAAATACGAACAGCAAATAATGGTATAAGAATGATAATAAATAAGTACACGCTGGAATGTATTCTCTTAGTAATAAGTATAGCCATAGCTCTTATGACACCGGGATTTTTGACCCCTAGCAACTTACTTAATATCTTGAGAAACATATCCTTACAAGGAGTTATAGCTTTTGGCATGACCATGGTAATTATAGCCGGAGAGATAGACCTATCTATAGGCTCCACCGTAGCCTTGACTGGTGTCATTATAGCCCTTACCTCAGGTAGCCTTGCAAAGGCCGGTATAATGCCTATGGAGACAGGAGTTATTGTAGGGATAGTCCTCGCATTTGTTCTAGCTGCATTAATAGGACTTTTTAATGGATGGCTCTTGACTACTTTTAAAATACCCTCGTTCATTATTACCCTGGCAATGCTGAATGCCTTGTATGGTATAACGGCGATTATATCCAAAGGATTTCCTGTTACCACACTTCCCAGATGGTATAACATGCTGGGAGCGGGCCACATATTTTCCATACCCATACCTGCCATTATACTAGTTATAGTATTTATAATAATATCCGTTATAATGAACAGAACAAAATTTGGGAGAGCAGTTTATGCAGTAGGTGGTAATCCCGAAGCCGCTCGCCTTTCAGGCATAAATGTGCGAAGGGTTAAAATTACAGTTATGATAGCTGTACAGGTCCTGGCAGCCCTTTCTGGTATGTTAGTATCATCTCAGGTGATGGCGGGTTCCTCTACCTTTGGCAGAGGTTGGGAGCTAAATGTCATCGCATCGGTCATTATCGGTGGTGCTAGCCTATTCGGCGGCATAGGCAAAGTATGGGGTACCTTCATAGGTCTTGCATTTCTAGGTGTATTAATAAACGGTATGACCCTGCTCAATATCAATGAATACGTACAATACGTAGTAAGAGGTTTATTGATACTAGCAGCGGTGCTCATAAATACCATGCAAACACAGCCCAAACAGTAGGATAACCTCAATATTCCCTAACCACTCTTCTTTTTAAGATTCTTACCCTTTTGCCAATCTAGCTAACCAGGGACATCTTATCAGGGAAATGTTTTTCTACCAGAACCAAGATATTCTTTTAGTTAACCCTGGGCTATGGTTAAAACGTTTCTTTAAATAAAGCTTAAGATAGAACTTAAAAATATTGAGGTGGTTAAAAATGCGCGAAATGACTCCCCTTGAACGCTGCCTGGCTACTCTCCGGTTTGAGATTCCAGACCGAGTGCCAGTAGTTCCTCAAGCCTTTATGGTGGCCTGCGCCACGGCAGGATATAAAATTGGAGAGATTAATAAAAGCGGCAAACTTATGGCTGAAACCCACCTTATTTGCCAGGCTAAATATGGCTATGATGGCGTTGTTATTGATATTGATGATGCTACTTTGGCTGAAGCATGTGGTGCTAAGGTAATCTGGAGGGAGAATGATGTAGCTATTGTAGATGAAGAACAGCCAGTATTAAAAGATTTACGGCAGATCGAAGATTTGCCATTGCCTGATCCATATAGTTCTGGTCGCTTGCCGGAATGGTTAGAGGCTACTCGCATCTTAAGAGAGAAAATTGGTGATCATGTATTTATTATGGGTAGAGCTGACCAAGGACCATTCGACTTAGCCTGTTTACTGCGCGGCACTCAACAATTCATGATTGATCTAGTGACTGCGCCGCCGGAATTAATTTGGAAGGTTCTAGATTGGTGTAGGAAGGCTGGTACCCTTTTTGCCAAAGCCCAAAAGGATGCGGGAGCTCATGCTACCTCAATCGGTGATTCCTTTGCCGGGCCAAACTTGATTTCACCAGCAATGTATCGCCAATTTGCTCTCGAACATGAAATTACCATGACTAAAGAAGTACAGGACTATGGTATCCCTTTCTCCATTCACATCTGTGGTAATACCACGGCTATTTTAGAAGATATGGCCAGTACTGGAGCACATATTTTGGAGCTTGACTGGCAAGTAGATATGGGCTATGCCAAGAAAGTTGTTGGGAACAGGGCAGTATTAATGGGGAACATTAACCCTAGCGATCCTTTGGTATGGGGTACGCCGGAAGAGGTCGAGGCTCAAGCTAAAAATATTATTGAAGCTACGGGAGGTATTGGGCTTTTCTTAAGTTCTGGCTGTGCTATGGGTTATAACACGCCCGAAGAAAACATGTGGGCCCTGGTTAATGCGGCCGAAAAGTATGGTACCTATGAACAATTGATGGAATTGCAAGTGAAAAGGAGTAAGGCATAAAATGGTATGGCCCTGGGGCGGGGAAATTAGTTTTCGTAGAATAAAACGATATTGTGGTAGCATAAAACAGCTAGCTGGCATTACCCGGTTCATTTATGCTGAAGGCAAGGCTGCTGGCTTGGAAGCTGCTGAAGTGCGGACAGGTGCGGGCTTTCGCTTTGTTGTACTCTTAGGCCGGGGGATGGATATTGGCCTTGCGGAGTACAAGGGGATACCGCTAGCCTTTTATTCGCCGGTAGGGGAGGCCCATCCTAAGTATTATGAGCCTTCTGGGCTAGGATGGCTTAGAAATTTTGGTGGTGGGTTATTAGTAACCTGCGGGCTTACCCAGGTAGGGACGCCCTGTGAAGATTATGGTGAAGAGCTAGGGCTTCACGGCCGTATCTCGAACATACCAGCCGAAGAAGTAGGCACAGGTGGCTACTGGGAAGGTGAAAAATATGTAATCTGCGTGCAAGGTAAAGTTCGTGAGGCCAGCGCCGTTTTCGGACCCCACCTGGTACTCAAGCGCCGTATATGGACCTACTTAGGAGAAAAGCGCCTTTTTTTAGAGGATGTAGTGGTAAACGAAGGGTTCACTCCCGTGCCCCATATGCTTCTTTACCATATTAATATAGGTTTTCCGGTTTTAGACGAGGGGTCCGAACTTCTAGCTCCTAGCCGCCGGCTAGAGCCCAGGGATGAAGTGGCGGCTAAGGACTTGGCTAATTATCGCACTTACCAAGGTCCTACTCCCGGCTTTCCAGATACTGTTTTTTACCACGACCTCGAAGTAGACCAGGAAGGTTGGACTCAAGCAGCTCTGGTTAATCCCAGGTTAAATATGGGAGTATATGTGCGCTACGAGAAGAAAAACCTCCCCAATTTCATCCAGTGGAAATTCACTAACGAGGGGAACTATGTGGCTGGCCTGGAGCCAGCCAACTGCCGGGTGGAGGGCAGGGTACGGGAGAGGGAGCGAGGAACGTTGGTGGTGCTTTTGCCAGGGGAAGAAAGGTGCTACCGGTTGGAAATAGGTGTATTGGCTTCTAAGGAGGAGATAGAAATTTTCCGGGAAGGTATAAAGGTAGCTTGACCAGTGGAACTTCCGCGGAACTTTTAAGAATTGAAAGCGAGCAATAGAGCTGGTACTGGGAGTGACTTTTATGCGTCAAGCCCTGGGCATTATAGAGACTAGCGGTCTGACAGCTGCCCTTGTTGCGGCCGACACCGCTGTTAAGGCCGCCAATGTAACCTTATTAGGATATGAACTGACCAAGGGCCGCGGTATGGTAACCGTACGTTTTACTGGCGACGTAGGGGCAGTAACTGCCGCACTAGAGGCAGCAGTAAAAGCTGCTTCCGCAGTAAAAGGGGTTCATGCCTTTCACCTTATCCCTAAGCCCCATGAAGAGCTAGACAAATACCTCCTAACCCCCAAGAAAGACGCTGTAGACTAAGGGGAAGAAGATCCGCCATGCCGATAGTAACTCTAAAGGAAATTCTACAAGATGCTTTTCAAAATCGCTACGCAGTAGGAGCTTTCAACGTAATCAACGTAGAAATGCTAGACGCTATCTTAAGTGCAGCTATAGAAGAGCAAGCTCCCATAATTTTAGCCTATGCACCCATACACAAACAATATATCAGCCTGGAGACCATAGCACCCCTCATGCTTAAGGCCGCGCGGGAGGCGCCTGTACCGGTGGCCGTCCACCTCGATCACGGCCAAGAATTTGCCGACTTGATCAAAGCTATGCATTATGGCTTTACCTCTGTGATGTTCGATGGTTCTACCCTGCCTTATGAAGAAAACGTATACCGTACCCAAGAAATAGTAAAAATAGCCCGGGTTTTAGGTGTCTCCGTAGAGGCGGAACTAGGGCATGTAGGAGGTGCAGAAGGTGGAGCGGGTGGGATCGAAGACCCGGCAGCCTGTTATACAGACGTAGAACAAGCCGCTGACTTTGTAGCTCGGACTGGAATAGATGCCCTAGCTGTAGCTATAGGAACCGTGCATGGTATTTACCGCTTTCCACCCAAGCTAGACTTTGCACGGCTTAAAGCCATAAAAGAGCGGGTAAATATACCTCTGGTACTGCACGGCGGCTCAGGTTTAAGCGAAGAAGACTTCCGTCAGTGCATAGCCCGGGGCATTGCCAAGATTAACATTTTCACCGACATGTCCCAAGCTGCGGTAGGGACCCTGAAGGAAACCCTGTGTACTTGTAACAGACCTAGCTGTGACCCTTCCTGCGCTGACACCTGCCTGATACAGCGGGAATCCCTTCCTGCTCCCGGTGCCGGTGATATAGAAATGTTGGTTCAGCGGGTAGTGGCTCGGGTGTTACAAGAGCTAAACCTAAAATCAGCCCACAGGCAGCCAACTACCTGGAGCTACCCAGAGCTAGTACTTGCCGCTCGGGAAAGCATAAAAGCCGAAGTAAAGAAAAAAATCCGCATCTTTGGCAGTAGCGGTAAGGCTTCAAAAACAAACCTAACCTAAAACCTAAAAGGGAGGACTGAGCTATGTTAAACGGAGCTTTAGGAATGGTAGAAACCAAAGGCTTAACAGCAGCCATAGAGGCGGCTGATGCCATGGTAAAGGCGGCTAGCGTAAGCCTCCTAGGCCTGGAAAAGATCGGCTCCGGCCTAGTCACCGTCTTCGTAACTGGTGATGTAGGAGCAGTAAAGGCAGCTACTGAAGTAGGAGCTCAGGCTGCCCAGAAAGTAGGCGAGTTAGTAGCAGTCCATGTAATCCCACGGCCCCATGCCGACCTAGAAAAAATACTGCCGGCGAGGGAATAATCGGTGCTCCAAGGCTTAGTAACCCAAGAAAAGCTGGTAATCCTTATCACGCGGGCAGTACTAGCTGAACTGAGGGAACAAAAAAGACTTATACCGGTAGGCGTCTCGGCCCGCCACCTTCATATAAGTCGCGAACACCTAGATATTTTATACGGTCCCGGATACCAACTGCGCCCGCTTAGACCCCTAATGGCTGGCGAATTTGCTGCTGAAGAAGTGGTCACTCTGGTGGGGCCCAACTTGCGTACCATAGAAAACGTGCGCATCCTGGGTCCGGAAAGAAAACAAACTCAAGTAGAACTAGCCCGGACTGATGCCTTCCGCCTAGGTATTGATCCTCCAGTAAGGCAATCTGGGGATCTAGGCGGCTCTCCAGGCCTGGTGGTAGTAGGCCCTAAAGGAGCAGTAGTGCTAAAAGAAGGGGCCATCATCGCGAACCGTCATATTCACATGACCCCCCAAGACGCCTACCTTCTGGGCTTAAAAGATAACGACTATGTAGATGTGCAAGCCCTAGGGGAGCGGGGTGCTATCTTGCACCAGGTACAAGTGCGCGTGCACCCCAAGTTCCGTACCGAAATGCACATCGACACTGATGACGCCAATGCAGTTGGTTTGCGCTGCGGCGATAGGGTAAAAATACTAATCCAGGGGTCGGATACTTGATGCTCATAGGCAAAATAGTAGGCACCGTAGTTTCCACCCGCAAACATAAAGAACTCACAGGTCTAAAGCTTCTAATAGTTAGGCCACTTAATACCCGTTCGCCGCATCAAGATCTAGTCGCTGTGGATAACATCGGCGCCGGGGTAGGGGAGATAGTACTGGTGGTTCTGGGTAATAGCGCCCGGCTGGCCATAGGCAACCCCCAAGCTCCGGTAGATGCTGCCATAGTAGGGATTGTAGACCAGTAGAGGGGAAGAATAACCATGTTATTAGAAGAAGAACGCCTGGCCGAATTGGTAGCTAAGGTTCTGCAAAATCTTAGACCCTATTTGAACGAAGGTCCGACGGAAACACAAACTGCCTCCTGGGAACCTCGGGGAGAAGAGGGCATCTTTGAGACTGTGGAGGCTGCCCTCAAGGCAGCCCAAGAAGCCCAGTCGAGGCTTATGAGATTAGACAAAGGGGCCAGGAAGGCTATTATATCTTCCTTGCGCCAGATTTTCCTGGAAAATGCTGAAAGGCTTGCCCGATTAGCTATAGAAGAGACAGGCCTGGGTCGGTACGAAGATAAAATAATCAAGAACAAAAATGCTGCTCTTCTTACCCCTGGGCTGGAAGACCTGGAACAAAAAGTAGATGCCGGCGAAGCGGGGATGATTTTGACCGAACGAGGGCCCTTTGGTTTGATACTTTCCATCGAGCCGGTTACTAACCCTATAGCCTCGCCAGTCAACCATGGCCTAGCCATGATAGCGGCTGGCAACGCCGTATTTTTTGCTCCCCATCCCCGTGCTGTTAGGTGTTGCCAGGAGGTGGTGCGCCTCTTTAACGAAGGTATCAGGAGGGCCGGAGGACCGGCTAACCTGGCTGTAACCTGTCGTACAGCTAATTTGGATAACGTACGGCAAGCCCTAGCTTCACCTTTGGTTAACTTGGTAGTAGCCACTGGCGGTCAAGCCCTAGTGGAGGTGGCCTTATCTAGTGGTAAAAAATGTATCGCTGGTGGGCCGGGCAATCCGCCTGTCATCGTGGATGAGACGGCGGACCTGGAGCTAGCGGCCAAGAATATCACCCTAGGGGCTTCCTTTGATAACAACCTCCTTTGCATCGCTGAGAAAGAAGTTTTTGTAGTCGAAAGCGTAGCTGAAGCCTTCTTGGAAGCTATGGGGCGACAAAGCAATTATCTAGCAAGCAGGCAGGAAATGGAATCTCTTACCAAATTACTGGTAGTTGAAGGTCGCATCAATTCTCGTTTTATCGGCCAAAACCCCTCTAAAATTTTAAGAGAGATTGGTGTAAAGGTGGGGGATGAAGTAAGGCTGGTAGTGATAGAAGTACCGGCCGACCATCCTTTGGTTTTCCTGGAACAACTGATGCCTGTATTGCCGGTAGTAAAAGTAAAAGACTTTTCCACTGCTTTGAAATTAGCTAAAGAAGCAGAACACGGTTTTAGGCACACGGCTGCAATTTACACCCGCGATTTTACCCGAGCTGCCGCCATGGCCCGTGTCATGGAAACCACCTTGCTGGCTGTAAACGTCCCTACTTATGTAGGCCTAGGTGGAGAAGGCATAGGCAAGCCCACCATGACTGTAGCTGGGCCTACAGGCGAAGGTATCACCACCCCCCGGACCTACACCCGTGAGCGTAACATAGTCTTCGGTGGGCATTTAACCATTATTTAAATTTGAGGTGAAACACCTTGACTGGCCCGGAACTAGTGGCCAAAGTGTGGGAAGGCGGAGTGGTGGGAGCTGGTGGCGCTGGCTTTCCTACTCACCTGAAGCTTAAGGCCAGGGTCGAGATAGTAGTGGCCAACGGGGCCGAATGCGAGCCTCTCCTACAGGTAGACCGGCAATTGCTGGCCGCCGAAGCAGGAGTTATATTACAGGCCCTTAAAGCTGTGAAGGAAGCGGTAGGGGCGGTGCGGGCTTACGTGGCCCTTAAAGCTAAGTACCTAGAAGCAGCAGAAACAATAAAAAGGCTTTTGCCTTCCTATCCAGGTCTAGAGCTTAAATTCGTGCCTGACGTTTACCCGGTTGGTGATGAGCAAGTATTAGTCTTTGAAACAACAGGTCGCCTAGTACCCGAGGGAGGTATTCCACCCCAGGTGGGGGTGCTGGTTTTAAACATAGAGACGCTATTTAATATATATAATGCCCTGACAGGGTGGCCGGTAGTGGATAAGTACGTTACGGTAACCGGGGCTGTAGCTCGACCCTTAACCCTTAAAGTGCCAATAGGTACTCCGGTAGCCGAACTTTTAGCCCTGGTTAACCCAACGGCACAAGACTTTATTGTACTCGATGGCGGGCCTATGATGGGCAAGCCGATTCTACCTACCCAGGCAGTAGTGACCAAAACCACCAAAGGATTGATAGTTTTACCCTCCCAACATCCCTTAGCACGAAGAAAGCAACTTTCAGCCCGAGTAGCCTTAAAAAGGGCCCTGGCGGCCTGCTGCCAGTGCCGCGAATGTACAGAGTTTTGCCCACGCTACCTTTTGGGTCAGGCAATAGAACCTCACAAGACGTTAAGATCTGTGACCTATGGAGTGAGTAGCGATAGTTCCAGTATCCTCTCGGCCTTTTTATGCTCGGAGTGTGGACTGTGTGACCTTTTTGCCTGCACGCTGGAATTGTCCCCACGCCAGGTCAATATAGCCCTGAAAGCAGAATTAAAGCGGCAGGGATACCGGCCACAACCAAAGAACCGATTCCTAAAAGTAAGGCCGTGGAGGAAACATCGCCAGGTGCCAGCCAGCAGGCTTCTCGCAAGGCTAGGGCTTCTACCCTACGAGCGGCCAGCTCCGCTATCTCTTGAGCTTTATCAGCCACGCCAGGTTATATTACCCCTGCAGCAAGGGGCTGGGCGACCGGTCCAACCCCTGGTTAGGCCGGGGGATAAGGTGGCGCGGGGAGAAGTGATCGGGCGATTAGCCGAAAATGAGATGGGTGCCAATCTTCACGCCAGTATAGCGGGGACAGTAGTGCACGTTGGTGATACTATTGTAATTAGGGCCTAAAAGGAGGAACAACGAGTTTGAGGCACGCCATTGGGCTAGTAGAGCTAACGAGTGTGGCTCCCGGCCTTAAGGCTGCGGATATTATGGTGAAAGCCTCTAAGGTAGAGCTTCTCCAGGCTATCAGTATGTGCCCGGGCAAGTTTGTGATACTTATAGCCGGAGAGATTAGTGCTGTGCAGGGAGCTATAGAGGCAGGGATAAAAGATTTGTCCGCCTATGTTATAGGTAGCCTAGTGCTGGGCAACATACATGAAGATGTGTTCCCGGCCTTAAAGGGTGAGGTCCCGGTGGACGACCTGGGTGCTCTGGGGCTTATTGAGACTTTTTCCGTAGCTACCGCTATACGAGCGGCGGACGCGGCGGCCAAGGCAGCTAAAGTAAAGCTCCTGGAAGTGCGGCTGGCCCGGGGTATGGGTGGTAAAGCCTTTGTGCTCTTGACGGGAGACGTAGGAGCAGTGACGGCAGCGGTGGATAGCGCATCTAAGCTGGCGGAAGAAGAGGGGATGCTGGTAGGAACAACTATTTTAGCCAATCCTGACCCTCAATTGTGGGCGCAGATATTATAGTGCAATTTATTAAGGAAGGGAATGTGTTATGCAGCTTTTGTGCCTCAATTGTGGCGGTTCTTCTATGAAATATCAATTGCTACGTATGCCGGAGGAAGAAGTGTTAATAAAAGGAGGGATTGATCGCCTATTTACACCTCGTGCTGAGTTCAAATTTAAAATGCCGGGAAAGGAAGAGAGGCGGTGGCCGATACCTGGCGCTACTTTTGCCAGCGGCATACAGTATTTGGTAGATATATTGCGTCAGGAAGGCCTTATAAGTAACACTCAGGACATTGCGGCCGTGGTCCACAAGTTGGCCCATGGAGGAGAAAAATTTAAAGAGCCTACCTTGATTAGTGAAGAAATGATAGCGAATTTAGAAGAGCTTTATCTCCTAGCACCGGTTCACCTGCCGCCGGCAGTAGAAGGTATAAGGGTGTGCCAAAGACTTATGCCTGGAGTACCTCAGTATGCTGTTTTTGAAACCAATTTTCACCAGACTGTTCCCCCTTATGCCTATATTTATGGCCTACCCTACGAGTGGTATGAGCAGTACGGGATTAGGAAGTACGGTTTCCACGGAACTTCCCACCGATATGTTAGCGAGGAGGCAGCCAGGATTTTGGGATGTAAGGTGTCAGAGCTAAAGATTATCTCTTGTCACTTAGGTAGTGGGACTTCAGTAGCCGCTATAAAGCAGGGGCGGTCGGTGGATATTAGCAGTGGACTCACCCCCCAGTCGGGGACCATCATGTCCACCCGGCCAGGGGATTTTGATCCTTGGGTGCTCCCTATGGTTATGGCCAGAACCAACATGACGGTAGAAGAGGTTAGTGAGGTACTGGTGAGGCAAGGAGGACTTTTGGGTATCTCTGGTCTAAGTGGTGATATGCGCGACCTGGAGGAGGCGGCCAGCCAAGGCCATGCCCGGGCAAGATTGGCTATTGAGGTGTTCTGTTATCAAGTTAAAAAATATATCGGCGCTTTTGCAGCAGTTATGAACGGACTGGATGTTTTGGTTTTTACTGGGGGTATAGGGGAGAAATCGCCGCGCATACGAGCTAAAGTTTGCGAGGATATGGATTTCTTAGGTATTAGGCTAGATCAGCAAAAGAATGAAAACCCCACCTCGCCTGGTATCATCTCACCTGAAGGTGCACCGGTTGCCGTTATGGTTATCGCTACTAACGAAGAGCTGATGGTGGCCAGGCAGGTGTTCGCTTTGATAAAGACTGCAGCTCAATTTTAGGCCGCCCCTAATGCATTACATATTGACCTACTCTTGACGGTTTTAATGTGAATTCATGAGCAAGAGCGGGAAAAAAGCGGCGATATTGAAATAGGGATCCGGTTGTTAACTACAACTTAAGGGAGGAGAAACTTAAAAATATGGTTTCCAAAACCCTAGACGTGCTCTCCATCGGTGAAATACTTATCGACTTCGTGGGCAAGGATACAGGTCTCCCCCTGGCCGAGGTAAAGGAATTCACGCGGGCTGCGGGCGGTGGGCCAGCCAATGTAGTGGTAGGGGTGGCCCGGCTAGGCGGCAAGGCGGGCTTTATCGGTAAAGTGGGGCGAGATGCCTTTGGAGAACATTTGCGCAAGGTTTTAGAGGAAAATGGAGTGGATGTGCGTGGGCTTATTGAAGATCCGGAGGCTAATACAACCTTAGTTTTTGTAGCCTTAAATGAAAAGGCGGTCCCAGAATTTATATTTTTCCGCCGGGGCACGGCGGATACCCGGCTTTCACCCCAGGAGCTACCCCTAGAGATTCTTAGCTCTACCCGCATCCTCCATTTTAGCTCTGTTTCCCTTACCGTTGAGCCTGCCAGAAGCGCAACATTAGAGGCGGTGAGGATAGCGCGGGAAGCTGGCTCCCTTATCTCCTTTGACCCTAATATTCGCCTTTCCCTCTGGCCGGACCTTGAGAGCGCCCGGGAGGAAGTGCTTAAAGCTTTAAGCTTGGCCGATGTGGTAAAGCTTAATGAAAGTGAGTTAGGTTTTTTGATGCTTCCAGATCATCCTCCAGAAACAAGCCAGAGTTACTATGCTATGGGTTCTCTAGAGGCTTTAATATTTGAGGCTTATACCCTTCTTAATAAGGGCCCGCGGCTTGTAGCCGTGACTTTAGGAGACCAGGGCGTTCTGGTTATGACCCTTAAGGAAAAGATACATATACCTGCCTTCCAGGTAGAAGTGGTGGATACTACCGGGGCCGGGGATGCTTTTATGGCCGGGATGCTTATGGTACTGGTGGAGGCCTTAAAAGAGGGAATGGGTGTGGGAGCTCTGGAAGGGGAATGGCTTAAAAGAATAGGCCTTTTCGGCAATGCTGCTGCAGCTTTAACTTGCACCCGTCCTGGGGTGATGCCGGCTTTACCTAGGAAAGAAGAAGTGGAGACGTTGGTGGGAACGAAGACGCTTACCGCTGGATGTTAAAGTTTTATTCTTGCTGCTTTATTTTGGTGTATATACCTAAGCCTTCCTGTACAGGCTAAAATAATAAAAGCCTGGTATAGGAGGGCTTTTTTGGTGTCTCCTACTTCTAGGCGCTATTTCCGAAAGACCAGAAAGATAGGGAACCATCATACAGGGGAGGCGGGACCATCAGAGATCCTGGATAAACCTCCCCAGCGTTACCGCTTGGCTTCCCCTTTGGCTGATGAAGGAGAGGCCCGGCCAATTCCTTTCCATTATAACTTGGAAGCTAATCTAAAATTGTTTCAAGCTCTTTTAAAGGATTGCCAGGATGTGGTGTATCGCCGCTTGAAAATCGGGGGGCTAGAAGGCCGGGAGGCTGTACTTATTTATATCGACGGCCTGGTAGATAACCACATGGTGGACACCCAGGTGGTAAAAGCCTTGCTCTTGGAGGCTCCTTTAGCCACGCCCTTTTTAACCTCACCCGGGTGGTTTTTTCGACAGGTGCGGGATTCCCTTGTTACGGTAGCCCATATCCAGGAAATGAAAGATTTAAGGGAAGCAACCCTTTTTCTTATGAGCGGGTTTGCTTTGCTCCTTCTTGATGGAGTTAAAGAAGTCTTAGCCCTGGAGGTTTGCGGCTGGGAGCATCGAGGCGTAGAGGAACCCCCGGCAGAATCCCTTATCCGCGGTTCCCGAGAAGGCTTTTCGGAGTGCCTGCGTACCAATACTACCCTTCTCCGCCGGCGTATACGGGATCCCCAATTAAAGCTAAAAATCCATTTCCTCGGCCGTCGGACCCGGACAGCGGTGGGGATTATGTATCTGGCCGGAGTAGCAGACCCGGCTTTGGTAGGGGAAGTAGAAAGGCGCATTAAGGGGATTGACATAGATGGGATCCTGGAG
This sequence comes from Thermanaeromonas toyohensis ToBE, assembly GCF_900176005.1. NCBI lineage: Bacteria > Bacillati > Bacillota > Clostridia > Neomoorellales > Neomoorellaceae > Thermanaeromonas > Thermanaeromonas toyohensis. The sequence continues at coordinate 370,533 of NZ_LT838272.1, forward strand.
AGTGCCTTTATCGAGCAATTAATAGAAGATAAGTGGTCCTCCCCCTTTTCCCAGATCCAGAACACTGAGCGACCAGATGAAGCTGCGGCAGCTTTGCTAGAAGGAAGGGTGGTGATTTTAACCGACAATACTCCCTTTGCTTTGATCGTTCCGGCCACCTTTAATACCTTGTTACATACCCCAGAAGACTTCTACCACCGGTGGTTCATTACTGTGCTTATTCGTTTATTGCGTTTCTTAGGATCTATCCTGGCCTTAATCCTTCCCTCTATGTATATAGCCATGGTTTCCTTCAACCCAGAGATGATACCCACATCCCTAGCTATTTCCATCGGTGCTGGCCGGGAGGGGATACCTTTTCCTACCATCATAGAAGCCTTTATTATGGAATCTACCTTAGAGCTCCTGCGGGAAGCAGGGATAAGGTTACCCAGCCCTTTAGGCCAAACCTTAGGCGTTGTAGGTGCTATTATCTTAGGGCAGGCGGCGGTCCAGGCCGGGATAGTGAGCTCCGCTATGGTGATCGTGGTATCTTTAACTGCTATAGCCGGGTTTGTAATCCCGAGTTACGATGCTGCTATTGCCATACGTATTTTACGCTTTTTCCTTATGATAATGGCAGCTATCTTCGGGCTTTACGGTATTATCTTGGGTTTGATGCTTATCCTTGTCCACCTGGTCACTCTTAAGAGTTTTGGGGTACCTTATCTTAAACCCTGGGCGCCCTGGACCTTACAAGATCTTAAAGATAGCGTATATCGCGCCCCCTTGTTTAAACACCGTACGCGGCCTCTTTATGTTAAGCCTTTAGAAGAAAAACGCATAGGGGAGTAATTAAAGGATGGGGGGAGTTGTGGGTAAGGCTCTAAGGTTAGGGTTAGTTGTACTTACAGTTATACTTTTGGCCGGTTGTTGGGATAACCTGGATCTAGAGCGGCGGGCCTTGGTTTTAGGTGCCTTTGTAGATTTGGCATCTTCCTCTCCAGATAAGTTTGAGTTGACCTTAGAGATGCCTATCTTACGCCGTATGGCTGCGCGGCCTGGGGCTGGAGGGGGAGGCGGGGGCGAAGGCCGGGAGGAGACGCTGCCTACCTGGCGCCTGACGGTCACTGGAACCACCTTTGCTGAAGCCATGCGGAAGGCGGCTACCCGTTCGGAGCGTCAGCTTTTCTTTGGCCATCAGAAGGTGCTTTTAATTGGGGAGGAGCTAGCCCGGAGGGAGAAACTTGAGGAAGTTATTGATTTTTGGGCCCGCAACCGGGAGAGTTACCTGGCCATTACAGTCCTTTTGGCCCAGGGACGGGCGGGAGAAATTTTTTCTGCCCACCCTAAATTCGCCCGCAGTGTAAGCATGTTTCTGCAAGAGCAGTCTGAACGGCAGATCAGAACTTCGCGTTTTGTTAAGCATAATTTGATGGAACTATTCGCTGCCCTCTATGGAGGTAGGGATATCCTAGTTTCCCGGGTAAGGACGGTACCCGGCCAGGATTCCTTAGAACTAGAGGTTAGCGGTACGGGGATAATTAAAGAAGGGAAGCTGGTGGGCTGGCTTAGCCCAGAGGAGACCCAGGCTGCCTTGTGGGTTACCGGAGAGGGAAGGGGAGGAGATATTATCCCTTTGCCTTTACCAGAAATTAAGCACATCTTTACCTTGGAACTTTGTAACGTAAAAAACAAGATAAGGGCCCAGGTGAAAGAGGACAAGCCTGAGTTTAATATTAAGCTAGAGGTCATGGCTGACATTTTAGAGAGAATAGGTTTTACAGAGCCCTTTAATCCCCCTATTTTACGCTATATCGAAGCCCGCGCGGCTGAAATTATAAAAAAGCGCGTGGAAGGGGTGGTATTTAAACTGCAGAAGGAATACCAGGCTGACGTGTTGGGTTTCGGAAAAAAGATCGAAGAAGTCCAGCCGCGCTGGTGGCAACAAGTTAAAGGAAACTGGCGGGAACTATACGCCCGTGCACCTGTCCGCGTAGAAGTTAAGGTTAAAATAAGGAGCACAGGAATGGTGAGTTAAAAGATGCTTACTCGCGAAAGGATAGGCACCCCGGAGGCTTTCTTTTTAACTGTAGCCGCCATGATCGAAGTGGGGACTTTAGTTGGGGCTAAGGATATTGTGGACAAGGTGGGGGTGGATACCTGGCTGGTTTCCCCTTTAGAGACCTTGACCAGCCTGGGGGCCATTTACCTTGTTACCAAGCTAGCCATGAAATTCCCCCATTTGGATTTGCTAGGTTATAGCCAGCTATTGGTAGGTAAGTGGCTGGGCTGGCTTTTAAGCCTTCCTGTATATGTTTATTGGCTTGGCCTTTCTGCGGAAGTAAGCCGGGTAACGGTAGATGTAATTAAAAACACCCTTCTTCCCCGTACTCCCATGGAAGTGATATTATTTACTTTTATTTTAGCGGCTGCCTATCTAGCCAAGCAGGGTCTAGAACCTTTGGCTCGGGCTTGTGTTATTATTGTAATCATTTTCCTACCCCTCACCATGCTCCTTTTTCTCCTCGTTATACCCCGGGTGCGCGTAGAGAATTTTTTACCTTTTCTACCCCAAGGGCCCTGGCCGGTATTGAAACTTGCCTTATGGCGCATAAGCAACGCGGAAGAGATGAGTTTTTTTCTTATTTTGGTTCCCTTTATGCAGAAGCCTAAAGAAGCCTGGAAGGCAGCCAGTTTAGGGTACTTACTCGTTATGGTAGTGGTTGTTATTGTTTTAACCACTTGTCAAGGCGTATTAGGAGTAGATAAACTTAAGTACACCCTTATTCCTGGGCTGGCCGTAACGCAGCTTGCGGAGTTTGCGGGCACTTTCATTGAACGTATAAGCTTACTGTTCATTTCTTTATGGGTGATTATTGTCTTTCCTACTGTTTCTTCCCTGCTCTGGGCTAGTTCCTATCTTTTAGGCTGCCTTTTTAACTTTAAAGATTACCGGATGTTAGCCTTTTACCAACTTCCCGTAGTGTATTTCTTGGCTATCCATCCGCGGAGTACCTTTGATGTCAAGCGCTTCTTTTTCTTTTTGCAGCCCTTAGGGTTGGTGGTGTTGGTAGCTATACCGGTCCTGCTCCTGATGGTATCTTTTTTCCGCTTTAGAGGCCGAGGCGAGCTTTAAGGGGTCCGGCTTGGTTGCGGCTTACCGGTACTTCGCTATGCTCTTTGTCGGAGAGGATGAGGGTATAGGTACCGTTAAAGAAAGGCACTATTTCCCTTACTTTAGTGAGATTCACAATATAGCAACGGTGGGTGCGGAAGAAAATACTAGGATCCAGGCGGTTAAGGAGCTCTTTTAGAGTATAGCGCGTGGAGTAATGCTCGGCAAAGGTTTTTAGATAAACGCTATCGTTTTGGGTGTAAGCATAATAAAGATCGTTTTGATCTAAAAGAAGGGTTTTGCCATCCTTCTCTACAGGTATACGGTTAAGGCGGCTATCTGGTTCTGGAGGACGAGGTACTTCCTCGACCTTGGCCTGCCGAGGTCCCTGACCTTGTTCTAAGAGGCGGCGGACCTTTTCTAAGGCCTGGCGCAGGCGGCGGGTCTCAAAGGGCTTAAGCAGATAATCTACGGCATTAACTTCAAAGGCTTTAAGAGCATATTCTTCGTAAGCAGTGACGAAGATTACAAAGGGAGGGCTGGACTTTTCTTGTAGCGCCCGGGCAAGCTCTAAACCGTTCATCCCGGGCATGTTGATATCCAGGAAGACCACGGTATAATCCAGGGCACTGATGAGACTTAAGGCTTCCTTGGCATTGGTGGCCTCCCCTACGATCTCTACATCTTTAAATTCTCCAAGCATAAATCTTAGCTCCTGCCTGGCAGGATATTCGTCGTCCACTATGAGGGCTTTAATTTTAGTCATAGGACCTCCTCTCCTTATTTATATCCTTGTTTTGCTGGGCACGGCGTTTTCTAGTTTAGACTAGCTCTATGGCTTTCCCTTATAGAGGCTGGGAGGGGTATGACCGGGACCCTTAAAACTATTTCCGTACCCCGGCCGACTTCACTTTTAAGCTTAAGCCCATACTCAGGCCCATAGAGGCTTTGGAAACGTAAATTTACATTACTTAGGCCCACACCGTTTCCAGAACCGCATCCCGGTTCCAGCACATGGGGTAGTTTCTCGGGTGCTATCCCTACACCGTCGTCACTTACGGTAATTTGTAACTCGCCATTTTGGAGGCGGGCGGATACTCGGACTACCCCCGGCCCTTCCTTAGGTAAAATGCCATGATGTAGAGCGTTTTCTACCAAGGGTTGTAGGCTCAAAACTGGAAGATGATAATCTAAAACTTCTAAAGGTACATCCTGGATATAGCGGAATTTGTCACCAAAGCGAGCTTTCTCCAGGGTAAGATAATTGCGCACGTAAGCTAGCTCTTCCCTTAAAGTAGTGAAACTGCCGCGGCGGTTTAAAGTCTGGCGGAAAAGGCTAGCCAGCCGCACAAGAAGCATGCGGGCGCGCTCAGGATTGGTGCGGATGAAATTTATGATAGTATTCAAGGTGTTAAAGAAGAAATGGGGGTTTATCTGGGCGTTTAGGGCTTCCAAACGGGCTTCGGCCAGCAACTGCCGCTGGCGGTCTATCTCAGATAACTCGATCTGTAAGCTCAAAAGTTCACCTAAACCTATGGCTAGACGGATCACCTGGGGCGGTAGCGTCCCTTCCTCCGTTTGGTAGAGCTTTAGAGCCCCTACTATTTCACCTCTGCACTTAAGGGGCACGATAACAGCTGCCGCTAAAGGACACTCGCAGTAGTGATAACGAGGGCAATTAAGGCCACGGGTAGAATGGACCACTTTGTAACGGCCGGTGGCCAGGACCTCTTTAGTGGCCTCGGTTAAGATGCGCTCCCCCGGGGGATGTTTTTCACAACCCGCCCCCAAGAAGGCCAGCACCCGCTCGCGATCCGTAATGGCTACTGCGGCCACTTCCGCGATATCCTTGATTATTTCTGCCGTCTTGGCTGCGGTGACTTCATTTAGGCCTCGCCGGAGGTAGGGCAGGGTCTGATGGGCGATCTGGAGGGTGGGATCTATGGGTGCATCTACAGGCTGGCACACCTTTTCCTCCTTCCAAGCCTCTTGGCAGGGGGGAAGGAGGTAGCGGAGGAGGATAAGAAGGGCGACAGCATTTAAACTGCTAAAGAACGTTAAGGCCCCAAGCAAAGGAGCCTTAAATAAGCCCACTGCCCCTATGGTTTCTCCTAAGCTTAAAGCGATAGCTCCGGCGATAAAGACCCAGGGTTGCAAACTTATAACACCTCATTCTTAATATTTTGCACATTTAAGCTTGATTTCCGTACCTTTGTATTTTTGTACTTTTATGCTACACCTAGGTAGGGTTCTTGTCAATAAAGAAGCCCTGCCAGGGAGACCGGCAGGGTAGGGTATCCTGGATAGGGTATCCTTAAATTTTAGTTTTAAGCTTCTTCGGCATAAGCTTGGCGAAGACGTTCTAAAGATGAGGGATCGGCCAGGGTGGAAGTATCTCCTAAAGCCCGCCCTTCGGCTATATCCCGGAGGAGCCGGCGCATTATTTTGCCGCTCCTGGTTTTGGGGAGTTCGGGGGTGAAGAGGATTTGCTCTGGTCTAGCTATGGCGCCGATTATTTTTACCACGTGCTCTTTAAGCTCTTGGGCCAGCTCAGGAGAAGGGGTAAAACCCTCCTTCAAGGTGACAAAAGCTACGATGGCCTGACCCTTAATGGGATGGGAACGGCTAATTACAGCGGCCTCGGCTACAGCCTGGTGATCCACCAGGGCGCTTTCCACTTCCATGGTACCTATCCGGTGACCAGAGACGTTTATGACATCATCCACCCGGCCCAGGATCCAAAAGTAACCGTCTGCATCCTTCCGGGCACCGTCGCCGGTGAAATAGCAACCGGGGATGCGAGACCAGTACTGCTCTACGTAGCGCCGGTGGTCGCCGTAGATGGTTCGCATCATGGCTGGCCAAGGCTTCTTAATAACCAGATAACCCCCTTTTCCAGGCGGAACAGGATTCCCTTTTTCATCTACCACGTCAGCCTCGATACCCGGTAACGGGCGGGTGGCCGAGCCTGGTTTTAAAGGGGTCTCCCCAGGCAGGGGGCTTATGAGGATCATGCCCGTCTCTGTCTGCCACCAAGTGTCTACAATGGGGCAGCGCCGGCGGCCGATGTGGATATAGTACCACATCCAGGCTTCAGGGTTTATAGGTTCTCCTACAGTACCCAGGAGCCTTAAGGAGGATAGGTCATGGCGGGCCGGGTAGCTCGGGCCCCAACGCATAAAAGAGCGTATGGCGGTGGGGGCGGTATAGAAAATGTTTACTCCGTATTTTTCGATAATTTCCCAGAAACGGTTGGGCTGGGGATAATCAGGAGCACCCTCGTAGATGAGGACTGTGGCTCCGTTACTTAGGGGACCATATACGACATAACTATGGCCGGTAATCCAACCGATATCTGCTGTACACCAGTATACATCTTCCTCTTTGAGATCGAAGACATATTTGGCTGTCATGGTTACCCCTACCAGATAACCACCAGTAGTATGCACTACCCCTTTAGGTTTTCCGGTGGTGCCGCTGGTATGGAGGATAAAGAGAGGATCTTCGGCCTCCATAGGTTCTGGTTCTATATAGAGGGAAGCAGTATGCATAATTTCATGCCACCATAAATCGCGGCCCAGCTGCATATTTATATGGTGACCTGTGCGTTTGGTTACAATAACCCTTTCCACAGTAGGCGCGTTTTGTAAAGCGAGGTCAGCGTTATCCTTTAATGGTATTACTTGTCCCCGCCGGAAACCGCCATCGGCGGTTATAAGGAGCCTGGAGCCGATATCGTTTATGCGTTCTTGTAAAGCATGGGCGCTAAAACCGGCAAAGACCACATTATGGATGGCCCCTATACGGGCACAAGCTAGCATGGCAATGGGGAGTTCTGGTATCATGGGCAAATATATGGTTACCCGGTCCCCACGCTTTATCCCTAAGGAGCGCAGCACACTGGCAAATTTATTGACTTCCCGGTATAGATCACGGTAGGTAAGGACGCAAGAGTCGCCAGGTTCACCTTCCCAGATGAGGGCGGCTTTGTTGCGGCGGAAGGAGCCTAGGTGCCGGTCCAAGCAGTTATAGGAGACGTTTAAGGTGCCTCCGGTGAACCAGCGGGCTTGGGGATAGTCCCATTCTAATATCCTCTCCCAGGGCTTAAACCAATGTATAAGGGAAGCGCACTGGCCCCAGAAGGCCTCCGGGTCTTTGATTTTGAATAGTTCTGTCTCTTGAGTGTTGGCCTTTTGGCTAAAATGTTCTGGTGGAGGGAAAAGACGAGGTTCCCGCAGGAGGGCCTCCAGGACTTTGGCCTCCGGGCTCATGGTTATCCCCCTTCCAAACTGTTTTAATCTTAGTTTTATTTACTATAATACGTACGGACCCTTGTTCCAGAAAAGGCTTTGGCGGCCAAAAGTAGGGAATAAAGGGTAGGAAGAGGATTTTTAAGGCCTAATGGTTAAAGAGAAGGTATTCGACATTTTTTGCCGAACCTTAACAGAAGATAAAGGCCAGGGTGGAGGGCTTAAAGCTTAAGGCAAAGTATAAAGGTAATACTTGGAGATAATGGTTAAAGAAAGGATAAAGGGAGGAAAGCAGAACACTGGACTTAAGTAGCTAGAATAGAAGGAGGTCGCGGTAAACAAGGGATGATCGGAGGGATAGGTGTCGATATAATGGAGATTGACCGGATTAAAAGGGCGTTAGAGAGGCACCCGAGGTTGTTAAAGAGGGTTTTTACCCCCCAAGAGGAGGCTTATTGCTTAGCTAAACCCCGACCGGAAGTTTCCTTGGCTGCGCGCTGGGCGGCTAAGGAAGCAGTGTTTAAGGTTTTAGGCCTTAGGAGGGGTGAGCTTAGGTGGCGAGAGATAGAGGTATTGAGTAACAATTGGGGGGCGCCGAGAGTGAGACTGCATGGCCGGTTGGCGGAACTTGCCCGGTCTTTGGGAATAAAAGAGATAACTTTAAGCCTTTCCCATAGCCGGGAGTATGCTGTGGCTGTAGCTATAGGAGTAGGAACTTCTGTCGACGCCAGGACGCCTACTTGAGGTAGTTTATAGGCTACCTAAAGTAGTTTATAGAAACGTAAGCATCGGGGCCTAGTGAGGGGAATATCCAGAAGGTTCAGGGGGTAAGGAGAATGTATGTAGTTACCGCAGCAGAAATGGCAGAAATAGACCGGATGGCCAGCCGGGATTATTTTGTACCCAGCATAGTTCTTATGGAAAATGCAGGCTTAAGGGTAACTGAATCCATACGGCGCTATTTTGGCGGCCGGGTAGCGGGGAAACGGGTGCTGATTTTTGCTGGTAAAGGTAATAACGGTGGAGATGGCCTGGTGGTGGCCCGGCACCTGCATAATGAAGGAGCTGAAGTTAAGGTCTTTCTTTTAGCTAGGCCGGAGGATCTGCGGGGAGATCCCCGGACTAATCTGGAAATATACCAGAAGATGGGAGGAAAAATCTTTCCTATCTTGGAGCAGAGCCATCTCCAGAGGGCTGACATTTCCCTGTTGTATGCGGATCTGGTAGTAGATGCCATCTTCGGTACAGGGTTTAAAGGTGCTGCTTTGGGACTTACGGGAGAAGTTATTAAATTGATTAACAATGCAGGTAAACCTATAGTCGCGGTAGATCTCCCTTCGGGCCTGGATGCCGATACAGGCCAGGTGCACGGACCTTGTATTAAGGCTACCTGGACGGTGACCTTTGCCCTTCCTAAAAGGGGGCTGGTCCTAGAACCAGGGGCTACCCTGGCTGGGGAGCTGGAGGTTGTGGATATAGGTATACCCCGGCGGCTTATCGAAAGTCGAAATTTAAGGTTGCGGTTGTTAACTCCTGCCTGGTGTAGGGAGCAACTTAAGCCCCGGGATCCCAGCAGTCATAAGGGAAATTTCGGACATGTCTTGGTAGTGGGGGGCTCTCAAGGCATGGTGGGGGCTGTAGCTCTAGCGGCTCTAGGGGCCTTACGGGCTGGGGCGGGTTTAGTTACCGCAGCTGTCCCCCGTAGCCTCCAGGATGTACTTGCGGCCAAGACGACAGAGGTTATGACGCGGGGGTTGCCAGAGATGCCGGGAGGGGTTTTAAGCCGGGAGGCCCTTCCCTACATTTTAGAGCTTCTGGAGAAGTGTACTGTCCTGGCCATAGGCCCGGGTTTATCGCGGGATAAAACTACTGTTTCTTTAGTTTTAGAGCTTCTCCCGCAGGTCCGTTGCCCGGTGGTTATTGATGCCGACGCCCTCAACGCCTTGGCCGAGGATAGAAAATATCTCAGGGAAGCCGAAAAGGAGGCTGTTTTGACTCCCCACCCCGGGGAGATGGCGAGGTTAATAGAAACCACCACAGCACAGGTCCAGGCGGATAGGCTAGGGGTAGCTACCCGGGCAGCTCAGGATTGGCGGGTTACTGTAGTACTCAAAGGAGCCCGGACAATTATTGCTTCCCCTTCTGGAGAAGCCTTTATCAACCCGACTGGAAATCCAGGTATGGCTACCGCCGGCAGTGGCGATGTGCTAACAGGGGTGGTGGCTGGACTTATAGCTCAGGGGCTTCCAGTACCGGTAGCTGCGGCCTTGGGCGCCTACATACATGGTGCGGCCGGAGATTATGCTGCCCGAACCCAAGGCCAACAGGGGCTGGTAGCAGGGGACCTTTTGAATTATTTACCGCGGGTTTTCCGGAAGCTGGAAGCAAGAACGGAAAAAACTTGCCTTGGTAAAGGTTTGCCGCTATAATTAGATATAGCTTGTTTGTTATACTCTCAAGGAGGTGCCTTCCTTGCCAGGCGTAAAAAGGATCATGATCAGCCTACCCGAAAGCCTTCTAGCCGAAGTGGACGGACTGGCTACCCTGGAGAAGCGCAACCGCAGTGAATTTATCCGTGAAGCTATGAAATTATATATAGCAGAACGTAAACGCCGGACCTTACGGGAACAGATGAAGCGGGGTTACCAAGAAATGGCCCAAATTAATTTATCCCTAGCCGCGGAAAACTATGCAGTAGAGGAGGAAGTCCAAAACTACTACGATAGTAAACTGGCGGAGTGCAAATAGGATGCTAGTAAGGCGTGGCGATATTTTTTACGCACAACTCAATCCAGTGGTAGGGTCTGAGCAGGGAGGTACCCGACCTGTATTGATTATACAAAATGACATCGGCAACCAATACAGCCCCACCACTATTGTAGCTGCTATTACTTCCCAGATAAATAAGGCCAAGCTCCCTACTCATGTAGAAATAAGCGCAGCCAAAAGCGGCCTGGAGCGAGACTCGGTAATTTTGGCGGAGCAGATCCGTACCATTGATAAAAGCCGCTTGCGTCAAAAAGTAGCAGCCTTGGATGAGGAGACTATGGAAAAGGTTAACCGGGCCTTGGAGATAAGCCTTGGATTGACGGAAATATAGGCTTAAGGGTTAAAAGGCTAAGTCTACCTGCCCGGCGGGTAGACTTTTTATTTTTGGTATATTTTTGGTAGAAGAACCTATGGGGGAGGGTAGCCCGTGGCTGCTGTTATAGGTTTGACCTGTGATGGCGATCTAGAAGGTAGCAGGATTTTCTTAAATTCTGCCTATGTAGCCGCTGTTTCCCAAGCCGGGGGCATTCCTCTCCTTCTTCCTCCTGGATCTCAAGAGATGGCAGAAGAGTATTTAAAGATAATCGATGGTCTTCTTTTAACAGGGGGTGGGGATGTAGATCCCCGCCTTTATGGCGAGGAACCTAAGGAAGGCTTGGGCCGTGTGCTAAGGGAGAGGGATACCTTCGAACTTTATATTACCAGGCGCGCCCTTCTTTTGGGAAAACCTATTTTAGCTATTTGCCGAGGGATGCAACTTTTAAATGTGGCGGCCGGCGGCACCCTTTACCAGGATATAGTTCGAGAGTTAGGTTCTTCCCTGCATAACCCAGGCGGCCCTCGGTCCGCATTGCATCATAGGATAGAGATACAACCGGGTACGTTATTATACAAATGGCTAGGTGGCCAAGTTAAGGTCAACAGTATGCATCATCAGGCAGTGCGCTCTTTAGGCCAGGGTTTAAGGGTAAGCGCGACATCCGAGGACGGTCTAATCGAGGCAGTGGAGGGTACGGGAGAGGCTTTTGTGGTGGGTGTACAGTGGCATCCGGAAGAATTGACAAATTTTTACCCCGAACAGCGAAACCTTTTTAAAAATTTCGTGGTTGCAGCAGATATTTCCACTTAATGCAGGATTTTGGAAGGGAAGGTCGAATTTAAACATGGAGATACGAGGTGTCTCCCAGGAGAGGTGGAGGGATGAGTAGCCCAGCCAAAGTGCTTATAGTAGATGATGAGACAGGTGTGCGGCTGCTCTTAGAGTTGGTCTTTCGCGAAGAAGGGTATCAGGTAGCAGCTGCCGCTAACGGTCTTGAAGCTTTGCAAAAGGTGCGGTCTTTTCAGCCCGATATAGTAATTATGGACATTAAGATGCCTATCATGGATGGTCTAGAAACCCTTCCCCGCATTAAAGCCCTCTCTCCCCTTACTAAGGTTATTATTATAACGGCTTACCTGGAAGCAACCACCATGAAACAGGTCTGGGAACGAGGGGCCAGCGGTTTTCTTTATAAGCCCTTCGATTTAAGGGATATAAAGATGGCGGTGCGCCGATTGGTGGAGGAAAGGGACCAAGCCTATGGAACCTAAATTAGAGGTGAGAAAGGAAGTATGAAATACGATCTTTATGTTGTTACTTCTTCAGAATTATCCCGGGGTCGCGATACTTTGGAAGTGGTGCAGGCGGCCTTGGCCGGAGGAGCAACAATCATCCAGCTACGGGAAAAACATTGGCCTGCCCGCAAGTTAGTAGAGGTGGGAAGGGAAATCAGGAGGCTCACCTTAAAAGCTGGGGCAGGTTTTATTGTAAATGATCGGTTGGATGTAGCCCTAGCTTTAGAGGCCGACGGGGTCCATATAGGGCAGGAGGACTTGCCTGTTGATGTGGCCAGGAGTCTCCTTGGCCCAGGTAAAATCCTAGGGGTTTCGGTGGGTTCAGTGGAGGAGGCTAAAGAAGCTATAGCTCAGGGGGCGGATTACCTAGGGGTAGGTTCTATTTTTGCCACTACTTCTAAAGCCGATGCTGGTCCTCCTGTAGGAGTAGAACTCATCCGGCAGATAAAGGAAAAAGTTAATGTTCCCGTGGTGGGTATCGGGGGTATAAACTTAAGTAACGCTGCCCAGGTCATAGAGGCTGGGGCCGATGGAGTAGCTGTGATATCAGCGGTGGTGTCCGCAGATGATATAGAATCCGCAGCTAGGGCGCTGCTTAAAGTTGTACAAGCTACTAAAGCTAGATTGGCCCGGCCAAGGTAGAAATAAGCCCTATGGAGGATGGAGGGCCGTGAACTGGGAAGAGCTAGAACAGCAAGTAAAATCATGCCGATCTTGTGGCCTACACCGAAGGGCTAAACAGCCTGTGCTCGGGGAAGGGAATTTAAGGGCGTTACTTATGTTGGTAGGGGAAGCTCCAGGTGCCAGGGAAGATGAGCTAGGCCGGCCCTTCGTGGGGGCAGCTGGAGAACTCCTCAACAGGATTTTACAGGCTGCCGGGTTCAAAAGGGAAGAAGTATATATCACTAATGTAGTAAAATGTCGTCCACCCGGTAACAGACTTCCTACACCAGATGAAGTACAAGCTTGCCGGCCCTATTTGGAAATCCAAGTTGAGTTGGTAAGCCCGAAAATTATCGTCTGTCTAGGAGCCTTAGCTACGCAAGTTCTTATCGCCCCTGGGGCCCGGATAACCCGCCTTCGTGGCCAGTGGATCCAAAAAGATGGCATTTACTATCTTCCTACCTTTCACCCTGCAGCTTTGTTGCGGGATGAAAGCAAAAAACGACCTGTATGGGAAGATTTTAAGCGTGTACGGGCTCTTTATCGTGAGCTAAGTACTGTACAGCTCTCCTGGAATTTTGTGGGTAGGTAGCTGGCTATACTACTGCTGGGTGGTACAGGGATGGAGATATATTTGGAAAACGAAGAAATTACCCGGCACCTGGGACGGGTGCTAGGGGAACTGCTTAAACCAGGAGATGTGGTCCTACTTTGCGGAAGCTTAGGGGCAGGGAAGACCACCTTAGTTCAGGGTCTAGCTGTTGGTTTGGGGGTAAAGGAGCGGGTAACCAGCCCTACCTTTACTTTGGTGCAGGAACACCGGGGGCGCTATCCCCTATATCACATCGATCTTTACAGGTTGGAAACACTTGAAGAGATACAAGAGCTAGGGCTGGAAGAATACTTGGGAGGGCCTGGGATCACGGTTATAGAGTGGGGAGAGAGGTTGCGCGAATTTTTGCCTGAACGGTTGGAGGTACATTTAGAAATGACCCCCCAGGGAGGGCGGTGGGGACGTTTAAAGCCTTATGGAGCACGTTATCAGGAACTTATTAAGGAGATGGCTAAAAGACTTCCTTAAAAAAAAGGAGCTGAAGTTGTTGTTAGTTTTAGGCCTGGAAACTTCCACCGCAGCCGCTAGTGTAGCGTTAGTAAAAGAGGATAGGTTGCTAGCGGAAATATTTTTTAACACCCAGCGGTATCATTCTCGTCAGACCCTCTCTTTAATTTCCTTATTACTTAAACAAGCCGGAGTGGAGTTTAGGGAACTGGAAGGTATAGCTGTTGCCCTCGGCCCGGGCTCCTTTACTGGCCTGCGCGTAGGAGTGGCCATAGCTAAGGCCTTGGCCCATGCCAGCGGTAAACCCCTGGCCGGGGTGCCCACCTTAGATGGCCTGGCTTTAAACGCGGCTGGCGTTGCGGGGTTAATTTGCCCGGTGGTGGTAGCTCGGCGGGAGGAGGTATACACTGCCCTTTATCGCTGGCAGGAGGGAAGGTTATGTCGCCTTACTCCTTATCAGGCAGTAACTCCAGTTTCGTGGGTTGGCTATCTGGCCTCTTACAACGAGCCAGTTTATTTTTTAGGCGATGGGGTACAGCCTTTCAAAGAATTTTGGATAAGCTTAAGGGAAAGAGCTTTGTTCTTGCCCCCCGAAAGTTCTTTTCCTCGGGCCGGCCATATTGCTCGGTTAGGAGAGGAGCGCTTGAGGCAGGGGGAGAGGGACGATCTTTTCCAGTTAAAGCCACTTTACCTGCGCCCGCCGGCAGCGGTATTCAAGGGGCTTTAGAGGTTTATGTAGTACCTATGACTAGCCAACATTTAGATGGGGTACTGGCCATCGAGCGGCTATCCTTCCCTACCCCTTGGAGCCGCTCTTCCTTCTTAAATGAACTTTACACTAACGATTATGCTTATTACTATGTGTGCCTTTGGGGAAATAAGGTTGTAGGATACGCGGGAATGTGGATTATATTAGATGAAGCCCACCTTACCAACATTGCTGTACATCCTGGATTTCGGAGGTGCGGGATAGGCGAACTACTTTTGGATACGTTAATTAAGGAGGCTTTAGATTTAGGAGCTGAGCGTATGACTTTGGAGGTACGCATATCTAATATACCTGCCCAACGGCTTTACGAGAAAAAAGGTTTTGTGCGCAGCGGAATCCGGAGGGGTTATTATACTGATACCCAAGAAGATGCTATTATCATGTGGAAGACTTTGCGCGAAAAAGGTGGTGGAAATGGGTAATGTTATCCTGGCCATTGAGACCTCTTGCGATGAAACAGCTGCCGCGGTAGTAGTAGATGGGGTAGAAGTGCGGGCTAATATTATTGCCTCCCAGGATATTCACCGGCGTTACGGAGGGGTGGTACCGGAGATCGCTTCGCGGCGCCATCTAGAAAATATTGTACCAGTAGTGCAGGAAGCCTTAGATCGAGCAGGAATTACTTTGGCCAGGGTGGATGCGGTGGCCGCTACCTATGGGCCTGGCTTAGTAGGTTCTTTACTTGTGGGGCTGTCCTATGCCAAGGGTTTGGCCTTTGCATTAGAGAAGCCCTTCATTGGTATCCACCACCTGGTGGGCCACATTTATGCGGGCTTCCTAGAATATCCTGAGCTGCCCCTGCCTGCTGTATGCTTGGTGGCTTCGGGGGGCCATACTAGCCTGTTTTACCTGGTAAGCCATGAGGAACGGTATCTTTTGGGTTCTACCAGGGATGATGCGGCGGGGGAGGCTTTTGATAAGGTAGCCCGGGCTTTAGGTTTGGGTTATCCTGGGGGGCCTGAACTGGAAAGACTAGCTCACAAGGGTAAACCAAATATCTATTTCCCGCGAGCCTGGCTAGAGGAAGATAGCCTGGATTTTAGTTTTAGCGGGTTAAAGACGGCCGTGGCCAATTATCTACGCCAAAGTAGGGAGACAGGCCAGGATATTTGCCTTCCTGATGTGGCGGCCAGTTTCCAAGAGGCTGTAATAGAGGTATTGGTGGTCAAGACCCTGCAGGCCGCCCGCAGGAAAGGAGCTAGCTCTATTCTGGCGGTGGGAGGGGTGGCCTCCAACCAATACTTTCGCCGCTCCTTAAAGACAGCGGCCCTTGAGGTAGGGATACCGGTGTTTATACCCCGCCCTGTTTACTGCACAGATAATGCGGCTATGATTGGCTGTGCCGCCTATTACCAGTATTTGCGAGGCCAGTTTTCTTCCCTAGATCTGGACGCTGTCCCCGATTTGCCCCTGGAGGCCCTATAAAAGGGCTGGGGGAGGTCCTAGGGACCATAGCCCCTACCTTTGGGGATAAAAAAATGTGGATAATGTGTATAAAGCTGTGACTAAAGCTCAAACTCGAAGCCGGGCTGTGTGGAAAAAGATAACCCTTTAGAACTTCTTAAGATAGCTCTTTCTGTGGATAAACTGGCGAAAGCCTTGAAAATTAAGCTTTGGGGTTGTGGATAATTTTGTGAATAAGTGGCAGCTCTTGGTCTTGACTTCTTCTCGGTTTAATATCCTTCCCTTAACTTCTACTTGTAATTTGCGCTGTATATTCTGCAGTCACCACCAGAATCCCCCTGGTGTAGAGGCTATTTTTATTTCACCTTTAAGCTTAAAGGAAATCGAGGAGCTTTTCGGGTACCTGGACCCTGCACGGCCCATTGTGATAGGGGAATCGGCTACCCGTATAGTAGAGGGGGAGCCTTTAACCCATCCTGAATTTTTCACCATTATGCGCAGTTTACGCCGACGTTTTCCCCATACCCTTGTGGAAATCACTACTAACGGGGTACTGCTAGATAAACCTCAAGTAGAAGCTCTAAAAGGATTAAAGCCCATAGAAGTTAAGATTTCCCTTAACAGTGTTACGTCCGGCGGAAGGCAGAAGCTTCTTGGCGCTGGAGGAGCAGCGGGTATCCTTAAGGCTATAGAGGAACTTACCAGGGGAGGGATTCCCTGCCATGGGAGTATAGTAGCCTACCCTAAAGTAGTAGGGTGGGATGACTTGGAGAAAACTATATATGCCTTAGTCCAGGCGGGGGCCCTCACTGTACGCATATTTATTCCCGGTTTTACCCACAGGGCACCAGCCATTTTACGCTTTGATCCTTGGGGATTTCGCCAGGAGCTAGAGTCTTTTCTGGAAAACTTTCGCCAGGAGGTTAAAATACCTATAATTGTGGAGCCTCCTTTTCTCCGCGACCTTATACCAGAGGTGGCTGGCGTGCTTCCGGGTTACCCGGCGGAAGGGAGCGGTCTTAAGAGGGGCGATGTACTTTTAGAGATAGACGGGCAGGTTCCCCGCTCCCGGGTAGAGGCCTTCCGTCTACTTTCCCGGCCAGGCCGGCATAAGTTAAAGGTGAGACGACCCGGGCAGGAGTTACGGGAGGCAGGCCGGGAACTGGAAATACTCCTTGAAGTGCCCCTTGGTGGCAAAAGCGGGGTAGTCATGGAATGGGACGGTGATCCTGAGGTTTTAAAAGCCATCCATAGATCCTGTTTACGCCATCAGGCCAGGAAGGCTGTAGTTTTTACTTCTGAACTAGCTCATCGAGTTATGGAAGGCATGGTATCAGCATTA